>JBDSBN010000126.1:0-12266 GCA_039921585.1 Ginsengibacter sp.
TTTTTATCTGCTGCAAATTCTTCTTTTTGTTTTTTTTCTTCCATCCCTAAAACAGGAGCTGCAGACATATCCATTTCTCTGGAAACTTGCATTCCCTTAACCATTCCTCCAAAATAAATTTCATTAAAGGACGGCAGAAACTTTAATGCGTCATATGTTTTTTCCGGCAATGGAATGTATTGTTCACCCCAATATTTTACAATTGAATTTACTGTTGTGAAATTTTGCCTGGCTTGCCAATTATTGTACCCATTATATGTAGGCCATATAGAAGGTTTGCTCCAGGAGTGAGGTATGAACTGATCGAGAGAAGCATCATACATAGTAGCCAACATTTCAGCAGCAAGCTTCTCTCCAGCTGCGCCTGAAATCTTAACGGACCAGGTTTCTTCACTTCCCGGGAGAGTTTTATCCCGATATGTATCGAAGGAAATGAGAAGCTCTTTATTGGTCCATGGTACATGAATTGTATTTGTTGCAGCGTAAAAACGATTATTCTTTACAAAAAATTCATTGACACCAAAACCTCCCCGATCTGCTTCGGTAATATTAAAGCTGAGTGTTTTTTTATTATTGTTTAAGGAAATAAAATCCAAAACGGAAGTGTCACTGTTTTCCTTCTCTTCATATTGAATGGATTTTTCCTTTATAATTTCCCGGATCAAAAACACATTACTTGCACTGCTTCCGATAGTTGTTTTAGTAGTTTTACCGGGTTCAATAGCCCTGTTTTCATTAAGATTCCAAATATAGGCAGGAGCAGGTATTGTATCAGATTTGGTATTAAATACCTGGAAATAGTTTACATCCTTTACCACCTGTCCATATTTATCTTTGGCCGAAACTTCTATTACATACCAGCCTTGTTGCAATGGTTTGTTTGTTAGAGATAATTGATAAGATGGAGATATTGTATCTGATTTTTCCAGAATGGTAACACCTCTTTTCCAGGTTTCTTTCTGAGATTCGTCTTTATATTCATCGGTGGGAAAAAATTGAATGTATTCATCTTTTGAATAAATAAATGTATCCGGCTGTTCCCAAAGTCTTTCACGGATTAATCGGTTTGGAGCTACCAGTTGTTGTATTTTAATGGCTGCTTTCACAGGCTCATTTTCACCTGCCAGATTTTTACTTGTGAGCGAAATGTGATTGAGGCTATCAGCGTTTAGAATATTTCCCTTTGGGAAATTTATTTGCAGATTCAACGCCTTATATCCAACAGGCACAATGATTTCACCGCTCCTTGTTTCACCATTGATGTCTGTCACATCGGCTACTATCTGATAATCGAAAACAGGATCTGTATTTTGATCCAGGTTTCGATCAGGAATTGCCTTAAACTGAATAAGAAATTTTCCTTCGGAATCAGTGATTGTTTCGCCATGCGCAATTTCCATAGGTTGTACATTCGGGAAACCTTTTCCGCGGAACATCCAGGGATAAAGAAACCGTGCGATGCGCGTCACCCGATAGGTTACTTTTGCGCCATCAATATTGTTGCCTGCATATGCTTTGGAAATTCCTGTAACTTGGATGGTGTCATTGATTCTAAAGCTTCCTTTTGGCTTTTCAAATTCAGTAAAGAACTTTGGTCGCTTATATTCTTCTACAGAAAAGAAAACAGAGGAGTTTGAATAATTCCTTACATCAATTCTAAAATCTCCATTCATTTTTCCTTCAGGTAATTTGAATTTTCCATTGAAAGAGCCAAATTCATTGAGGGATAATTTTAATGAATCGATTTCCTGGTAATTTGCATCTCTCAGGATAACAAGTATGGAATCCTTGCTTTGTAACAGAATTGATTTTTCTGTTTGCCAATCTTTGGTTATCCCTATTCCTTTAAAATAAACTGTCTGCCCGGGCCTGTAAATACTCCGGTCGGAAAATAGAAATACTTTGCCATTGGTTTTGTCGAATTCCTGTTGATTTTTATAATTGATGCTTTTATTATCAGAGCCATCATACAAGTAGGGCCAGGATTGCTGATCGTCTATGAATAAATGATCTTGTTCATAGTTTAT
Source organism: Ginsengibacter sp. (assembly GCA_039921585.1). Taxonomy (GTDB): domain Bacteria; phylum Bacteroidota; class Bacteroidia; order Chitinophagales; family Chitinophagaceae; genus Ginsengibacter. Next base: position 2,028 of record JBDSBN010000126.1, read on the forward strand.
TTCAAGAAGAAATGATGGGTTTGGATGTGTTTTATCAGTTCGGTCGGCTTTGAAATATCCATTTTTATCTGCGGTAAATAATTGGTTTTTTGTTAATTGATAATCCCGGATCTTGTAATCATATATTGTATTCCAGGTCTGAATTCTGGCGCCGGATAATGGCTGACCGGTCGTTCGATCTAGTACAAAATATTGACTCCCGCTATTGATAAAGCTGATGTTTGATACGTAAAAATATTGAGCTGCAAGAGGGTTTTTATTCAAACTGAACTGCGCGTCAGCACTTGCCAACAATACATATTCACCCACAGGTAAGGCGTCTGTTTTTATCTCTGCAGAATGCCCCAGGAAATCATCTGCAACAGGGAGTTTTTGAGTCCATTGCCGTATTTGTTTTTGAGAAACTAATTTTGAAAAAACTTTTTCATTTTCCTGGTTTAGTCGGATACTTTTTTTCAATTCCGGAGTCAGTAAGAGAATTCTAAAATGGAGTTGAGGCACATTCCGATATTTCACAAGCGTGCGAAAAGGTTCTCCGGGGATATTCACCTTTTCTGTAATCAGACTTAATTCAGGGTGCTTGATTTCATTGATCAAATTTTGCGCATTAATTCCTGCTTCACTCTTAGGGAATTTGACCGTGAGAGTATCCAAAATGTTTTTGGCATTTTTTACTGTAAATAGGGTAGAGGTAAGATTGTTTTGATTTATTTCAAGCGCCTTAAAATAAATGTGACGGGCCTTTAAAAAGGAAGCTTGCGCGGCCATTGAGTTTTCAGGATACCTACTTCCGATTCGCTCTAAGGCATTCAGGTAAAGACTGTCTTTATCCGGCATCACTCCATATTGATTTACGAATTCAATTCGTTAAATATCTGCATCTATAAGGGCATCCGGTTTGGAGTCTTTTAAATGGAAGTTGACAAGTTTTTTAAATATAGTTAATGCTTTGAAATGAAGCGATGTTGAATCTTTTGTTTTAAAAGAGTGATTGACAAATTCATTTGCAGGAGCAAACATTTTTAAATCATCTATTTCAAAAGCATAAGCAGGCCTGGTTATATCTCTTTCATCATTTTTGAAATATTCAAGCGCGCGATGAGCTAATAAATCGAAAAGAGTTGGGCGCAATTGACGCGAGTTTCCTTTTTGAATAATAGGTTCGTATGATTGCAGGGAAGTTTTCTTAAGTAATGTTTCATCCTTTATGGAAGCTTCATATAATTCGCTTATTTTCTGGTGAAAATCATCAATTGTCCAGGTAGCTATATCTTTTTTATCAAAGTTCTCCGTGTTCGTTCTTGAGTATAATTTGTATCTGTTGGCCTGGAAATAATTCCAATACATTTGAGCTGAAATGCTTTGCAATATTGCTTTTGCTACCCCTTTTTGAGTTTGGATTTCCGATTCCAAATCAGAGATACTTTTTTCATTTGCTTCTTCCTCTAAATTTTGTTGGAGAGGAATTCGAAATAAAAGAGCTTTAATAATTTGAGGATTGTTGGATGACTTTTTTGCCTTTTTGTAAACAATATCTATTTCTGCAAGTGCAGATTTAGGCAATCCTTTCTTTTTAAATTCTTCTATTTTTTTCCAATGGGTATTATAATCGTCCGGCTTTTTTTGAGCGTTCATCTTCAAAGTAGCTGCGAAGAACAATATGAAAAGAAGGAAGTATTTAAATTGAAAATTGTTGAGCCGCATATAATTTTATTTTAGAAGAAGTTGTAATTCCCTATAATGGAAATTTGGTCTTATGATGCAAAGAAAGTTTGAATTGCATAAACGAGCAGAATATATTATTCAGTTTATTTGTTAAATATAAAACTATGCCAATGTATGGCTCTATTCATTCCAGAGAGGTTTAATCAAAAGATTTTTTCTGAGAATATTCCAGAATTCCAGGAAAGACCAAAAACAATTTTCCCTCATTTTACAGGTCTTTCAATCTGGTTTCCCTCCGGTAAAAATTAAATAATTACGAATAAAAAAAGGCCGCTATTTTAATTTGCGGCCTTTTTAAAATTATTTTAAATACTTACTTTAAGTTGTGATATACTTTCTGCACATCATCATCCTGCTCCATATGATCCACGAGTTTTAAAACTTCCTCCGCCTGATCTTCGGGTAGCTCAACCACATTCATTGGAATTCGAGTAAGTTCAGAAGAAATGATTTCAATATTTCTTTCTTCCAATGCTTTCGTCATGTTACCAAACTCTTCGAAGGTAGCGCGAATGATAATGTTGTCTTCGCTGTCTTCTCCTATCTCTTCCAGTCCGAAATCTATTAGTTCTAATTCCAATTCCTCAATATCAACTCCTTCATTTTTTATTTTAAATTCTCCCAGATGATTAAAAAGAAATGAGACACTGCCATTCGTGCCCAAGGTGCCACCGTTCTTATTAAAGTGCATTCTTACATTTGCAACTGTTCGGGTGGGATTATCTGTAGCTGTTTCTACTAAAATAGCGATACCATGAGGCGCATACCCCTCATAAATTTCTTCATGATAATCGGTTTTGTCTTTCCCCATTGCCCGCTTGATAGCTGCTTCCACACGGTCTTTGGGCATATTTACCGATTTTGCATTAATTATGCAACGGCGTAATGCAGAATTGTTATCGGGATCGGGACCGCCTTGTTTTACAGCGATGTCAATCTCTTTTCCGATACGTGTGAATTGTTTGGCCATTTTGTCCCAGCGGGCAAACATGGTTGATTTTCTTACTTCAAATATTCTTCCCATAATTAATTTCAAAGCTCTAAACGATCAACTTTTAGCTGATGCTATTGCTTATTTTTTTGCAAATGTAAATATAAAATTCAATCTTACTTTTGCTACTATGTTACAAAAATTTTCTTATTCTACCTTATATAAATTTGCCCGGGAAATTTTTTTAAAAATAGGATGCAGTGAAAGTGATGCTCAGGTAGCTGCCGACAGTCTGCTTGCGGCGGATATGCGTGGAGTGGATAGTCATGGTGTCGCAAGACTTTCAGGATATGTGCGTTTATGGGAAGCTAAAAGAGTGAATTCCCGTCCGGATATTAAAATTATACATGAATCTCCGTCAACTGCTGTAATCGATGGGGATAAAGGATTGGGCTTGGTCGTTGCACCTTTTGCAATGAAAGTTGCTATTGAGAAAGCTCATAAATGTGGTACTGGTTGGGTTAGCGTAAAAAACAGTAATCATTTTGGTATTGCAGGTAGTCATGCTATGATGGCACTGGAATCTGATATGATCGGAATAGCAATGACGAATGCTTCTGCGCTCGTAGCACCTACTTTTTCCATTGAACGAATGCTGGGAACAAATCCGATTGCTGTAGCAATTCCTGCAGGAAAGGAACAACCATTTGTTGGAGATTTTGCGACCACTACTGCCTCCAATGGGAAGCTTGAAATATTGCAGCGTAAAAATGAAGAAACGCCGCATGGCTGGGTTCAAGCGAAAGACGGAACGCCCACTACAAACGCCGCTGCTTTGAAAGAAGGAGGCGCGATGTTGCCCTTGGGAGGCGATAGAGATCATGGAAGTCATAAGGGTTACGCCCTCGGTTCTATTGTGGATATTTTCTCTGCCGTATTAAGTGGTGCCAATTATGGTCCATGGGTTCCTCCATTTCCCGCTTATGTTCCCATGCCTGAAAATCAGCCGGGAGAAGGGATTGGCCATTTTTTTGGCGCAATGCGTATTGATGCTTTTCGTCCGGCTGAAGAGTTTAAAAAGGATATGGATCATTGGATAAATCGATTTAAAAATGCAAAAACGGTAGAAGGGCAAAAGAAAGTTTATATTCCCGGCGAGCCGGAAACAGAAATGGAAGCCGAAAGAAAAATTAATGGAATACCCTTATTAGATTCCGTTGTAGATGATTTAAAGGAAGTAGCTTCAAAATTTGGAGTTGAATTAAAGTAGCATCTATGCAATTATGTCTTCAAAAAAAGTATTGAATATATTGGCTTCAAACAGAATAACAGGGAGTCTCATTTCTTAGGATTTAGGAATTGATCTGAATGGGATAAGGGCCTTTGAGTAATTTCTGCTTAAGTAAATTCGATGCAATTTTTTCGGGCGATGCAGTCTAATAGGACATTTTTTTCAGCCGGTTAAAAGTAAATTGGCTCCGGTGGTTAATATTGTTTTTGGCTATGTAATTTGAATTGCGTCAAATGTTTGTAATTTCTTTTTAGCCCGATGGGCAAAAGATCAAAAAGAGTACATTTGCAAAAAGTATAAAATAAAAATTTGGAGGAAAAGGTATGAAAGTAATGAAGTTTGGTGGTACCAGCGTCGGAAAACCGGAACGAATGATGCAGATTAAAAATCTGATAACAGCTGATGATGAGTCAAAGATTATAGTTTTAAGTGCTTTAAGTGGTACGACAAATTCATTATCTGAAATCAGTAAATTTCTGGCAGTTGGTGATCGGCGGGAGGCGAAACGCCAAATTGACGATTTGGAAAAACATTATCAAAACTTCATTGTACAACTGGTGAAAGATCCGGTAGGTTATGAGAAGGCAAAGGAAATTGTAGATGAGCATTTCGAATTTCTAAATATTATTCTTCGTATATCTTTTAGTGAGGCCTTAAATAAGGATATTCTGGCGCAGGGAGAATTATTAAGTACCAAATTGTTCAGTATATTTTTGACCGAACAAAAGGTGGATCATGTATGGTTACCTGCTTTGGATTTTATGACTATCGATGTCAATAATGAGCCACAGGTGGGTAGTATCAGAGTGAAACTTTCTCAGATTCTTCAAAATAATAAAGGGGTTAAAATTTTTATTACACAGGGCTTTATTTGCCGAAACTCAAAAGGTGAAGTGGATAATTTAAAAAGAGGCGGGAGTGACTATTCTGCGTCTCTTATTGCTGCAGCTACAAATGCTTCCGTGTGTGAAATATGGACTGATATTGACGGGATGCATAATAACGATCCACGAATCGTAGAAAATACAAAGCCAATTCGGAATCTTAGTTTTAATGAAGCAGCTGAATTAGCCTATTTCGGTGCGAAAATTTTACACCCGGCAAGTATCTGGCCGGCTCAATACTTTAATTTCCCGGTTAAATTACGCAACACGCTGGAGCCAATGGAACCAGGCACGACCATAGAAAGTGAAGTGGAAACCGAAGGTGCAAAAGCGATTGCTGCAAAAGATAGTATAACAGCTATTAAGATTAAGAGCACAAGAATGTTGCTGGCTTATGGTTTTTTGAAAAAAATATTCGAAGTGTTTGAGAAATATCAAACACCAATTGATATGGTTACCACCTCTGAGGTTGCCGTGTCCTTAACGATCGATAATTATACCTATCTGACAGAAATTATTAAGGAGCTTGAAATGTATGGCCGTATTATGGTGGATACAGATCAAACCATTGTATCTATTGTAGGAAATAAAATCGCGAATTCTCCTCAGGTGTTAGCGAAGATTTTTAATAGCATAAGTGACATTCCGGTTCGAATGGTCAGCTTTGGCGGAAGTCAACATAATATCAGCATACTAGTGGCACAGGAGCATAAAATAAATACTCTACGTTTATTAAATAAAGGTCTATTTGAGTAGAGGCGAATGAGAAGTTGATGATCGGTTAGGAATTTGTATTTGAATTATGCTTCAATAAACTAATAAACTCAACTGATTTTATTGACATCCTTAGGCAGTTGCCCAAACTCCTTTTTAAAGGCATTGGAAAAATTGCTCATGTTTAGGTAGCCAATCATTTCTCCTACTTCTGAAACGGAGAACTCGCCAGTTTGAAGAAATCCTTTAGCCTTATGGATTCTATTTTTTTGATAGTATTCATATAAGCCCATTCCAAATGCTTTTTTGAAAATTGTTTTCAGCTTAGTGGGACTCATAAAGGCCATCTTTGCCAATTTTTCAATGCTTGGAAATTCCTTATGATAATTTTCTAATAGATAGGATTCTATTCGAAGGATATTCTGAGCATCTTTATTTGAGGTAGGGAATGTATTTGCGGCAGTGCCATAACTTAGAATTTTTTCCAAAAAATCTTCCAGTAAACGAAGTATTCTGTTATTGATATATAATTCGGGTAAATTAGATGGAATATCCGGAGCAAAAATCTCATTTAATAATTTTTGCGACTTTGGATTCAAAAACGATTGAAAGACGTCCCGTTCGCTAAAAAGACAGTAATTTGAAGTGCTGGGATGAGAAATCTTTTCTTTTAACCATTCTTCCGAAATTTGAAGGGTTAATCCCTGCACATTCGTTCCCGACCCTACAATTAATTTTTGACTTGAAAAGCTATTAGTCATTACAATTGAACTGTATTTTTCATCTGTATTATCAACAATAGGGATATCATTAACTTCTAATAGCAGTTTAGAGCAATTAGTGTATTGATAAAAATAGATAATTAAGTAAAAGGAATTTGTGGGTTTTCTTTTGTAATTAAAAGTGCTATTTAGCTGATAGTTCACTATTCGGTAGGTAAGCCCATTCTCAATCTCAACAACCTTGGCAAATCCGTTGGCAAAATCTTCCGGAAGTTTAATCAATTCTACTGCAGAATCGGTCACCATATTTAAATGTGCCGAAAAATCTAAAAGCCAGTTTTGAAGGCCCGGTTTTGCAGATACAAAGTTCGTCGTATTAGTAGTCTTTTTAATTTTCAGGGCACTCATTCATTCATTTTTTTTTACTTAAAAAAAAGGATAAAAAATTCAATATTTCTGCCTCTATTCTAAAGGTGTGGTTGCAATTTAGTTTATTTAATTTTACAGTTTTGCAAAAAAAATTTTTAAAATAAAAGGGACGGTATGAGCCGTCCCTTTTATTAAAATTTTATATAAAGTGCATTTAAATAATCAACATTGCATCACCATAACTAAAAAAGCGGTATTTATCTTTAATTGCTTTTTTATATGCTTCCATCATCAGGTCGTATCCAGCAAAGGAAGCAGCCATGATTAATAAACTTGTTTTAGGTAAATGGAAATTGGTAATTAATGAATCAGCTATATTAAAGGTATAAGGAGGATGAATGAAATGATTTGTCCATCCTTCTGAAGGCTTTAGCATTTTCTGTGCAGTGAAAGAAGATTCCATTGCCCGCATGGTTGTTGTCCCTACAGAGCAAATTCTATGACCGGTCGTTTTAGCAAGATTGACAATTTTGCAAGACTCTTCTTCAATTTTATAATATTCCGCATCCATTTTATGCTTACTCAAATCTTCCACTTCAATCGGTCTGAAAGTTCCTAAACCTGTGTGTAGGGTTACTTCTGCAAAGCGAATTCCCTGGATTTCCAGACGCTTAATTAATTCAGGACTGAAGTGCATTCCTGCGGTAGGTGCAGCTACAGCTCCTTCGTGTTTGGCGTAAACTGTTTGGTATCTTTCTTTATCATCTTCATCCGGCTTGCGCTTGATGTATTTTGGCAATGGAGTTTCACCCATCATGTTGAGGATTCTTCTAAACTCTTCTTCGGGCCCATCCCATAAAAAACGAATCGTGCGTCCACGACTTGTTGTGTTATCGATCACTTCAGCTACCAGTTCTTCATTTTCTCCGAAAAATAATTTATTTCCGACACGAATTTTTCTGGCGGGATCTACAATTACATCCCAAAGGCGATTTTGTTTATGAAGTTCTCTTAAAAGGAAAACTTCAATTTTAGCACCTGTTTTTTCCTTGCTGCCATACATGCGGGCAGGAAAAACTTTGGTGTTGTTTACTACAAAAACAACCTTGTCATCAAAATAATCAAGAACATCTCTAAAATGTTTGTTTTCAATTTTGCCGGTGGCTCTTTCAATAACCATCAATCTGCTGTCTTCGCGTCTTTTGGTGGGATTTTGGGCGATGAGATTGAGTGGAAGGTCAAATTTAAATTGACTTAATTTCATGTGCAATTATGGGTTTAAAAAGTTAATTGTCACATGCCATTTACTGTTTTCACAGAGATATGTACCCTTTTCAGGGCCACTTATCATGTTACGGCATGATTTTTAAAGGCTGCTAAGGTAATAATTAATTTGCTAAAGAATTTTTAAATATTTAAATAAGCACTCCTCAGAGAACGTTCTATCGGAATTAAAATTGATTGATATTTTTAATCTGACAACAAAAGATAGATTAACATTGTGGATTATTTCTTTATATCCATCTCATAATTTAAATCAGTCATTCCATTTAATTGGTACCTCTTTTTTTATAAAAAATTTCAACTGCTTATAATCATCTTATTCAAAACGCTGCATAATTAAAAATCTTCTGATCTATGTTTAAACGCCCTTTTCAATATTTTCTGTTTTTTAGTTTGTTATTTTCTATAACGCAAAATGGATATGGACAAAATAATTCTTCAAAAAAGTATCAGGGTTTATTATGGGAAATAAGCGGGAATGGTCTGGAAAAGCCGTCCTACCTATTTGGAACCATGCATGTGAGTAACAAAATGGTGTTTCATTTAGCAGATTCCTTTTATCATGCTCTGCAAAGTGTCCATACGGTGGCCATTGAATTGAATCCGGAAAATTGGCAACGGGGAATGAGCGAAATGGATTTGTTTCAAAAAAATTATGCAAATTTTTCCAGTGAGTCAATGAATAATTTTCTCACTACCAAATCTTTTCAGTTAAGCGGGTTTGAAGAGGAATTTAAACATGCTTTAAGATCAGAACCCGCCGTAGTAAATAGTTTACTATATAGAAGTTATGATTCAAAAGAGGATTTTGAGGAAGATACTTTTCTTGATTTGTATATTTATCAAACTGCTAAAAGAGCCGGTAAGGTTACAACGGGTGTGGAAGATTTTTTGGAGACAGAGAAAATTGTGCTGCAGGGTTACATTGATATGGTCAATGAAAAAAAGAAAATTGTTGATACCGGCAATGACACCTATTCCGATATTGAAAGAAAAACGGAAGAAGCTTATCGCAAAGGTGATTTGGATCTTTTAGATTCTTTACAAAATATTCTGATAGGTTCAGAAGCATTCAGAAATCAGTTTTTAATTAAAAGAAATGAAATTCAGGCATTTTCTATTGATACTCTTCTTAAAAAGAATACAGTTTTTGTAGGAGTAGGTGCAGCACATCTTCCCGGAGATATGGGTGTGATTGAAATCCTTCGACGGATGGGGTACCGATTACGGCCTGTAAAAATGATTACGAAAACGAATTTTCAACCAAATGAAATAGATAAGAAAAAGGTGCCCGTTGTATTTAATAAATTTTTTGCTTCGGACAGTTTATATTCTGTAAATGTGCCTGGAGAACTTTATTCTCTTTCAAATGATCAGACAAGTTTGAAAAGACAACAATATGCGGATATGAGTAATGGAGCATATTACACGGTTACACGTATTCAAACCTATCACCGGTTTTCCGGAAAATCGGAGGATCAGGTTTTGGCGAAACTGGATAGCATGTTATATGAAAATATACCTGGAAAAATAATTAGCCGGAAAATGATTTTGAAGAATGATTTTCAAGGGCTTGATATTTTCAATAGAACCCGTCAGGGAAACCTGCAACGTTATCAGATATGGATCACTCCATTTGAAATTCTAATTTTTAAAATGAGTGGTAAAGAAGATTATGTCGACGGAGTGGAGGCGGCCCTGTTTTTTAAATCAATTGACATAAACTCCTTTGCCGCCAATCAATCCTTTTTTACACCGAAACAAGGAGGATTTAAAATCATGTTTCCTTCTACATCGCATCTGTTTCTAAATGATCAAATGACCGATGAAATTCCAAGAATGGAATTCTCCTCAACAGATAAGAGCACAGGGAATTCCTATTTGGTGATGAAGAAAACAGTAACAAATTTCCAATTTCTGGAAGACGATAGATTTGATCTGGATCTGATTCTGGAATCTTTTAATACAACACCTTTTGTCGCCCGCACATTCGATAAGAAGTATGGGAAATTTAAAGACATGCCTTTTTTGGAGGCTGGTGTTAAATTGATAGACAGCAGTATTGCCAAAGCAAGAGTGATACTGGATGGCGCTCATTATTATTTATTACTGGCGAAAGGGAATTTAAAAAAAGATGCTTTTTCTACATTCTTTTCTTCATTTGAAATTGTTCCATATGTATATAAAGAGCCAAATCTTATCATAGATTCTTTTTTAAATTATCAGGTCACCACCACAGGGATTCCGGAGCTGGATGCCGGGGTGATCTTCGGGACCGGGTTCGCACCGTTTCGCGGCGGCCCGATCCAGTACATCCGC
>JBDSBN010000127.1:0-4076 GCA_039921585.1 Ginsengibacter sp.
AAAAATTCATGAAGCTTTTAAAAATGATGTTCCAGTGATAGTTGATACCAGCAGTGCCATGGAAGCGGTCCAGGCAGCCTTTGATTTATCCGAAAAAGGGGATGCTGTTTTATTATCTCCGGCTTGTGCAAGTTTTGATTTATTTAAAAACTACGAAGATCGGGGACTGCAATTTATTGAAGCTGTTAAAAGCCTTTAAGAAGTATTCATCAGGAGTTAGTAAAATGTACTAATGCCTGATTTGATAAAAAATGGATTTAAAATATTAAATGACCGAATTTAAAAACATAGCACCAAAAGCATTCGCTTCTTCTCAAAAAGTAGCCGGCACATTATGGAGCCGGACAAAAGGAGATAAAGTGATTTGGTCCATCGTTATTTTACTAACGATGGTCAGTATATTGGTGATATATAGTAGTATCGGTTCACTTGCTTATAAATCAAATCGAAGTACCGAAAGCTATCTATTTAGACAGATTGGATATGTGTTGTTGGGAGTAGGGTTTATTTATTTCGCACACAGAGTGAACTATACCATTTATTCCAGAGTGGCTACCATTTTATTTATTATTTCGATCCCGCTTTTGATTTATACTTTAAAGTGGGGGACCAATATAAATGAGGCGAATCGCTGGATTAAATTACCTGTTATTAAGCTCACCATTCAAACTTCCGATTTAGCCAAACTTGCTTTGTTCATGTATATGAGCAGAATATTGAGCCGGAGACAAAATGTGATTAAAGATTTTAAACAAGGATTTTTAGCCTTAATTGTACCGGTATTAATTATCTGCGGATTAATCGCACCGGCGAATTTATCTACTGCCATTTTAATCGGTGGTACGGCTTTTTTGCTCATGTTTATTGGCCGGGTAAGTACGAAGCATCTAATGTATGTAGCAGGGATAGTTGCTATTCCGATCGTATTGTTGATAGCTATTTCAACCGCATATTATGATAAAGAGGAACAAACAACCAAAGAGTTGCCTGCAGTACTTACTATGGCAAGAATTCCTACCTGGATAAAGCGGGTGCAGACCTTTATGTACGATGGTAAAAGTGATGCTAATTACCAAACGCAGCAAGCGAAAATTGCTATTGCCACAGGCGGCATATTCGGAAAAGGTCCGGGGAAAAGCGAGCAAAGAAATTTTTTACCTCATCCTTATAGCGACTTTATTTACGCCATTATTATTGAGGAATATGGACTGGTAGGTGGAGCCGTGATTTTAATGATTTATCTGCTCTTTCTTTTTCGAAGTATAAGGATATTCAGGAGATGTCCATATGCCTTCGGGGCATTTTTGGCGATTGCTTTAAGTTTTACCCTGGTGATACAGGCAATGGTAAATATGGCGGTGAATGTAAATATTTTCCCAACTACGGGTGTGACACTTCCCTTGCTTAGCATGGGAGGAAGTAGTCTTTTATTTACCTGTTTGTCGATCGGGATTATTTTGAGTGTTTCCAGAAATGTAGAACAATCTGAAGGAGGTAAATGGGCCTTGGCTACACAACAGGTAGAAGAAGAAAGTAATGAATACACTAATCAGGAAGAAGAAAATTAAAATAAAAATATAAAGACAAGGTATAATGAATAAAAATGCACGAAATAACGAAAATGATAGAGCCACTGAACATTCAGGAGCTATCAGGATCATTATTGCCGGTGGTGGCACCGGAGGGCATATCTATCCTGCCCTTGCTATTGCCGGAGCTCTTCAGAAATTAAATCCTGCTGTGGAAATTTTGTTTGTTGGTGCGAAAGGAAAAATGGAAATGGAGAAAATCCCTGAGGCGGGATTTAAAATTATCGGTATAGATATTTCTGGTTATAACAGAAGTTCCATGATGAAAAATATTTCTCTGCCTTTTAAATTGCTGAAAAGCTATTTCCAGGTCAGAGATATTTTAAGATCATTTAAACCTCATGCAGTGATCGGAGTAGGTGGCTATTCTACTTATCCTGTATTGCGCCTGGCTCAGAATAAAGGCATTCCAACATTTATTCATGAAGCAAATTCACTTGGAGGAAAAAGCAATGTTTTGCTTGGAAAAAGAGCGGTCAAAATATTCGTTGCCTCCGAAGGAATGGGGAAGTATTTTCCGGAAAATAAAATATTGGTCACTGGTAATCCGGTCCGTAAAGTTTTCCAGGATCAAATTGATAAGAATGAGGCTTTGAAGTTTTTTGGATTAAAGCCGGGAATTAAAACAGTATTTGTTTTTGGAGGCAGTTTGGGAGCACAAAGTATTAATGAAACAATCGAAGCGAATATAGAAGCTTTTGCAAAAAATAATTTGCAATTGATCTGGCAAACAGGAAAGGATTTCTCTTCAAAAGCGGCTTATGTAGAAGAAGAATATTCAAATATGTGGACCAATGCTTTTATTACAAAAATGGAGAAAGCCTACGCAGCAGCAGATATCGTGGTATCAAGAGCGGGAGCTATGACAGTAGCGTAAATTTGTGTCGTAAAAAAGGCCGCCATTTTCGTTCCTTTCCCCTTCGCAGCCGAAGATCATCAAACTATAAATGCAATGGCATTAGTGAATAAAAATGCTGCGCTAATAGTCAGGGATGCGGAGGTTCGGAATAAATTAATTCCAACAATTTTAGAATTGGTTCAGGATGATGCGGAGATTAAAAAAATGGAAATGAACCTTTCTGAGATAAGTAAAACCAATGTGGATGAAACCATCGCAAAGGAAGTTTTAACGTCGTTGAATGTTTAAATAAATGAAAGAACTAAATACCATATCGCGGGTTTATTTTATAGGTATCGGAGGCATTGGTATGAGTGCACTAGTAAGGTATTTTTTAAATAAAAATGTGCAAGTAAGCGGGTACGATAAAACATCCACAACTCTGAGTAAACAACTGGAGAGTGAAGGTGCAAATATTCATTATGAAGACAATGTTTCCCTTTTGGATAAAGAGGCACAGTTGGTTGTTTATACCCCGGCAGTACCTGCCGGACATTCAGAATTAAACTGGTATCGGGAGAATGGATACGAGGTGGTGAAGCGGAGCGATTTGCTCAGCGAAATTTCAAAAATGTCCTTTAATATTTGTGTGGCGGGTACGCACGGTAAAACAACCATAAGCACCATGATTGCTCACCTTTTACGCGATACAGGTTTTGGGTGTAATGCTTTTTTGGGTGGCGTTTCAGTAAACTATCAAACGAATTACTGGAGTAGTCCAAATCAGGTGGATGTAGTAGAGGCGGATGAATATGATAGAAGCTTTTTGAAGTTGTCGCCAGACATCGCTGTCATCACTGCTATGGATGCAGATCATCTGGACATTTACGGCACGGTGGAGAATATGCGCGAAGCATTTAAAGAGTTCAGTCTTAAAATTAAGGACGAAGGGCTATTGCTGACAAGACATGGAATGGGGCATGATAATTTTGATGTGCCGAATCACCTTAAATATAGTCTTCAAAATAATGCTGCAGATGTTTATGGACGAAATATTATGATGAAAAAGGGCGGGTACGAATTTGATGTGGTTTCTGCAAAATGGAGTATGGAAAATGTTAAGCTGAATATTGGTGGAATGCATAATGTGGAGAATATGATCGCGGCAATTTCCATCGCTCAATACTTAGAAATAGATGGAGAGAAAATACAAAAAGCAGTAGAAAGTTTTAGAGGTGTAAAGCGGAGGTTCGAGTATGTAATTGATTTGGAAACGGCGGAAAAACAAAGAAATAATGTCGTCTTTATTGATGATTATGCCCATCATCCGGAAGAGTTGAAAGCGTTAATCAATAGTGCTATGAGTTTGTTTGGAAAGCGTAAATGCACCGTTGTTTTTCAGCCGCATCTGTATTCCAGAACCAAAGATTTTTCGAAGGAGTTTGCGGAAGCGCTTGATCTGGCCGATGAAGTTTTATTGCTTCCTGTTTACCCAGCACGGGAGCTTCCAATAGAAGGAGTAAACAGTGAGTTGGTATTAAATAAAATGGCCCATAAAAATGCTTCGGTATTATCGAAGGAGCAATTGTTGGAATACATTGGTGGTACCTATCTGGACACGGTGCAGAAAAGTAGTTACGGGCAAATGC
>JBDSBN010000128.1:0-8407 GCA_039921585.1 Ginsengibacter sp.
GTTAGATATTATAACAAAAAACCGCCGTGAGTTAAATTTATTCACGATGAAAAGCCAGATTTAGTGGGCTTTGAAAGTGTTACATTCATATTTGCGATTCCTCATTTTATGGAAGAAAATTATTTTATCAAAAAGGAAGTTTTAAAATTAAAACAGATTTCTCCTTTGTGACAAAAAGTAATAATACCTGAAATTTTATAAATATTATCGGTAATTGTATAACAATGCTTGTGTCCTACTAATTTACTTTTGCTAAAACAAGTAAAAATAAAATGATGAATTCTACACAATGTGCGGCACCATTCTATTCAAGGTTACACTTGTATTAAACGAAGATTTCAATGGGAGAAACCAGAGAGTTGATACGGAAAATCCCCAAAAAATAGCTGTTAGCAGTAAACAGCAATAAAAATGATTAAATAACTGATACACCGAAGCGTGTGATCACTAATATAAAAAACTAGAAATGGCAAACGTAAATAAATATTGGAATAACGCAATCTCTTTTGAACAATATCTAAAGGACATAGAAAATGAAATTCTATCTGACCTGAATCCTGATTTTACACCATATTATGAGCTTAACAAGAAAAGGATGGACCGACTATTAAAAACTTACCAGGTAAAAGAAGCCCAGATTGAACGTTTTGAAGAACTGAATTATTCAGGAAAACTTTTAATTATTTCAGAAGGATGGTGCGGAGATGCGGCGCAAAGTCTGCCGGTAATTTATCGGTTTTTTGAGAAACACCTGGAAATTAAAATAGTATACCGTGATCAGAATGAAGAATTAATGAATCAATTTCTTACTAATGGGTCAAGATCGATCCCGATAGTTTTGATTTTGAATGAGGATATGAAGGTTATTGGTCACTGGGGCCCGCGTCCGGAATTTGGAAATGAGCTTTTTGATAAATTCAAATATGAGGCGGAAATTTATCCAAAAGAAAAGTTTATGGAAGACCTGCAAAGGGCATATCATTTAGACAAAGGCACACAGATTATAGAAGAAATGATCAATAGGATTGCGGCCATAAGCATCTATTCACCAGTCTAAGGAAATTTCAAATTTTGGGCATGATTTTTATTTAGAAATCGTTAGTGGAATTAAAATCGACTATTACAATACATTCATGAAGAAAATTAAATCTATACAACTCAAAGCAGCTTTTCTATTGATCGTATTCTCGTTGAATACAATCATTGGGTTTGCCTGTGCTGTGGGGTTCGATATGAGTTTTAATTCTAGTCATCATGGAGAAGAAGTAACAGATAATACTATCCCCTTACATGAGGATGGTAAAAAGCATCATCATCATAACGAAGTTAAAAGTCACCACGAAGAAGCAGAAAATCATCTTCATAAAACAACCAATAATAAAGATAATTGCTGTCATGATAAAGTAACGCAAATTGCCCAACAGGATAAAATCATTACGCCATCCATAGATGTAATAACTCCGGTTTTTTTTACAACATTCATTGCTTCATTTTATGATATAAATATTCTAAATTCAGTAATAGATTCACATGTCAAATTGTTTATCCGCAGTCATCATCCCCCGATACCGGATATTCGCATTGCAATTCAGAGCTTTCAAATATGATTTAATGGTAGAGTATTGCTGTCCACGAAATTTTCGGGACACGTAATTAATTTATACAACATTAAATGATAAAAAATGAAAAAGTTATTTCTATTCGTTGCTCTTTTAGCGACTGTTTTCACACAAAATTCCATTGCGCAACTTGTCCCGGACAATCGGGAGGATACAACTAATCAGGCACAATTAACTCAATTACTACACGCCTATTTCCAGGTAAAAAATGCTTTGGTAGAAGGTAATTCAACAACTACAGCCTTACAAGCCCAATCATTCTTAAAAATTGCAAACGGTATCAGCAACCGGACTATTTCCGAAGGGAGTCGCAATGCTCTTGTAAAAGATGCCGGAGCTATATCTGAAACAAAGGATATTAATAAACAACGGGCAGTCTTTGCAAATTTATCTACAAATATGTATGCATTGGCGAAGTCTTTAAAACTGGCTACAGAGCCAATTTATTACGATTACTGCCCCATGAAAAAGGTTTATTGGTTAAGTAGTGATAAGGCCATTAAGAACCCTTATTATGGAAGCGCCATGCTCACTTGTGGTAAGGTTATAGATACCATAAAATAAATCAACTACAAATCATGAATTTTTAAAAACAAACGAGATGAAAAATATAATTTTTGCTTTTGCAATTAGTGCAATCTCTTTGACAGCCTGCAATAACAGTAGTGAGAAATCAATAGAGTCATCTAAAACAAATGATCAACCGGCAAAAGAAGAAATAGCGGTCGCTACTTCTTCATCACCAGTAGGCGGGCTTTTGCAGGTATATCTGAAAATGAAAAATGACCTGGCGAAAGATGATGATAAAGCCGCCGCAGATGCGGGTAGGCAAATGTTTAAAATGTTGAATGATTTTGATAAATCATCTTTGAAAGAAGCTGATACTAATGCGTTTGACGATATAGCAGAGGATGCCAAAGAACATGCGCAACATATTGGAATGAAAGAAGGCAATATCAAACATCAGCGGGAACATTTTGACGTGATTAGTAAAGACATGTACGACCTGGTAAAGAAATATGGTGCAGGTCAAAAAATATATGTTGATTTCTGCCCGATGTACAACGATAATAAAGGGGCAACATGGCTTAGTGAAACCACAGAAATTCAAAATCCATATTTCGGAAAAGAGATGTATACCTGTGGAGAAGTGAAAGAAGTACTACAGTAATATGTATTAAAGCTTAGTGTAGATACCATCATGAATTAATACCGTTTTGAAAACGAAAATAATTCGTAAAAAGAAATGTTGTCAATAACATTTAAACTTAAAAAATGAATAAAATAATTCTGTCTGTCCTGGTTCTTTTCTTCACTGCATTTGCATATGCACAACATGACATGAAAAATATGCCGGGCATGAATATTCCTGGTACAAAGAAAGCAGCGTTGGATAAAAAAACGGATACAAAAAGAAACAAAAAAACGACAGTAAAACCCTCTTCTCAACAAAAAAAGCCAATACCTGTGCCTATAGACACGGTGCCTACTAAAAAGCACGATATGTCGGTGGATATGCATATGCAAGCACAACCGTCAGTGCCTAAAGAGGGTGACACAGCTTTATTGCCGATTTCTGATAATACTTTGGAAACGGTAAATTTAAGCCCGGGCAAGACTGTTCGATATGATTTATATGTTAGGGATACGATGGTAAATTTTACTGGTAAAAACAAACGCGCCATCGCTGTCAATGGCAGCATTCCTATGCCTACATTGTATTTTACGGAAGGCGATACGGCAGAGATCTATTTGCATAACCAACTTAAAAATGAATCAACATCCTTTCACTGGCACGGCGTATTTCTTCCCAATCAATTTGATGGAGTTCCTTACTTAACCACGGCACCAATTCCAGCAGGCACAACGCATCTGTACAAATTTGCTATCGTACAAAATGGTACGTATTGGTATCACTCTCATACGATGCTTCAGGAGCAATCCGGCATGTATGGGGCTTTGGTTTTTAAAAAGAGAGAGGAAGTGCCAATAAAAGAATATACAATTGTTTTAAGTGAATGGACAAACGAAAAACCGTATGAAGTACAGCGGCGTTTACGAACCGGCAACGACTGGTATGCCATTGAAAAAGGCAGCACACAAAGCTATGCAGAAGCAATCTCAAAAGGATATTTTGCAACCAAACTAACCAATGAATGGAAGCGAATGAAAGCGATGGATGTAAGCGATGTCTATTATGATCGCTTTCTCACAAATGGAGAAACTGAGAAAGTAGCGCCGCAATTCAAAGCGGGTGATAAAGTAAGACTACGAATTGTGAATGGTTCATCATCTACCTATTTTTGGCTACAATACGCAGGTGGAAAAATTACCGTAGTTGCCAATGATGGTAACGATGTAGAGCCCATTGAGGTGGACAGGCTCATAATTGGCATTGCAGAAACATACGATGTCATGGTCACAATACCACATAACATGAGTTATGAGTTTCGTGCAACGGCAGAAGATCGTTCAAAAGCGACCTCATTATGGTTGGGCAGTGGCATGAAAATGAATGCGCCTATTTTACCCCCTTTAAAATATTTTGAAGGAATGAAGATGATGAACGATATGATGAAAATGAATGGCGACATGAAGGATATGGGCATGGATATGAGCTTGCAGCAAATGGATATGAATAATGTGATGTATCCTGAAATAACTGGTTATGGAAAAGGCAATGTAAAGGGTGAAATGAAAGATATGAAGATGGACGGTCATGATATGAAAATGGATGGAATGAAGGAGCATGACATGAAGCACATGAAAACGGATAGTACAAACGAAATGGAAAAGCATCAAATGCCCGGAATGCCTGCACGTCCGTCAGGCGGGAATACGCCAGAACAAGCAACAGACATTGTTACCCTTAATTATGCCATGCTTCGTTCTACTGTTAAAACCACATTGCCGGATGCGCCCACGAAAGAATTACA
Source organism: Ginsengibacter sp. (assembly GCA_039921585.1). Classification (GTDB taxonomy): domain Bacteria; phylum Bacteroidota; class Bacteroidia; order Chitinophagales; family Chitinophagaceae; genus Ginsengibacter. The sequence goes on from JBDSBN010000128.1 coordinate 4,556, forward strand.
TTTCGTGTTAGAAGGAAATATGAACCGTTATACATGGACAATTAATAACAAGACCGTCAATGAAGCAGATAGAATATTAATCAAAAAAGGAGAAAATGTACGCATTATACTTACCAACAATTCCATGATGCGGCACCCTATGCACCTCCATGGGCACGATTTCCGAGTATTAAATGGCCAGGGAGAATATGCACCTTTGAAAAATGTAATCGACATTATGCCAATGGAAACAGACACACTTGAATTTGCAGCTACAGAAAGTGGGGATTGGTTTTTTCATTGCCATATTTTATACCACATGATGGCCGGCATGGGCAGAGTTTTTACTTATCAAAATTCACCCCCTAATCCTGAATTGCCGGATAAGGAAATAGCGAAAAAACATTTTAAAAAAGATAACCGGATGTTTTTGCCCGCTGCCTCCATTGGTTTAGAAAGCAACGGAAGCGATGCTGCATTTAGAATAGCAGGAAACCGATATGAATTGCAGGGATTATGGCATTTAGGTTTAAAACCGGAACATGGGTATGAAGCCGAACTTAATTTTGGCCGGTATATTGGAAAAATGCAATGGTTGTTTCCATATATCGGATTCGATTATCATTATAAGAAAGTGGGAAACGAAGTTGAAAAAAATTCCTTTGGACAAATAAGCGATAAAAATGACCGGCAAACGGTGGTAGCAGGTGTGCAATATACTTTGCCAATGTTACTGGTCGCTGACGCCAGAGTAGATGCAAAGGGGAAATTCCGTTTCCAATTAGGTCGCGAGGATATCCCGATATCAAATCGTATGCGTTTCAATTTTATGGCAAACACAGATAAGGAATACGCTGCAGGGTTTAAGTATATTTTGAGAAAATGGCTTGCTTTGTCTACACATTATGATAGTGATATGGGATGGGGCGCAGGAGTGACTGTCATTTATTAAATTTTAAATGGACTTTCCGGATTGAAGGGTATTGCAAAAACGAGAATAAATGCTGAAGAATCATTAATTAAAAAGGGTAAGGTTTAAAAAAGTAGTTGGTGGTTTTTTAAGAAATGATTGATCTTTTAGTCGCATTAAAATGACTAAGTAGTGGGCTCTCCTGGAAAGCAACTTGCAAGAAATTAGCTGAATGCATATAATCTGAAATGATAAAGGTCTTGTGGAGCAGGGTGTTTCACCAATGAGTTAGTATGATTTATTAGGCCGTAGAATACGACCAGTTTTGCCAGATGGCAGTTTTATTCAAGTGAAATTTGACAATTGGGAGCAAATCAATTTCGACCAAAATGATTCAATGATAGATAGCCAAACATATATAGTCTGAGAAGGGAGCTATTATATTGTTTATTAAATTCTCTATTCAGATTATGTCCGGAATCAAACCAGGTTTTGAAATGGTAAGATGAATATCCCAATCTAACTTTGAACGCCTGTCTGGAGGATATTTAGAAAGTCTACTATTGGTTTTATGGTGGCTATTAATTCACCTCACCGAATCTTTAATCTCATTCCAGGTTTGGTCTCAATTTCCACCTCTCTTTCAACTCCCGTATCTGCAAGCATTTTTCCGTTTTGATCTGTGACACGCATTCCTTGTGGTAATTGCAATCTGCATGTTCCGCCTTTTATTGAAAGTACATGCGCAGTCAAAATCCTGCCTTCTTTCCAATCTATATCCACCTCAAAATTACCCCGAGCTTTTAACCCTTTGACGTTTCCGTTCTTCCAATCTGCATCAGTAGGTAAGGCAGGTAAAAAACGAATCACTTCTTTTTCGCCATGACTTTGTAAAAGCATTTCTGCAATACCTGCTGTACCTCCAAAATTGCCATCGATCTGGAAGGGTGGGTGGGCACAGAATAAATTTGGGTAAGTGCCTCCGCCCTGCATCGTCATATTATTGGCAATAACGGGTTTCAGCAATTGTTTTAGCAAAAGCAATGCATGGTCTCCATCTCCGAGACGAGCCCAAAAATTAATTTTCCAGGCTTTGCTCCAACCGGTGCCTTCATCGCCCCGCATCTCCAGTGTTTTCTTCGCGGCCATGGCTAATTCTGATGATTGCCAGGGCGTGATTTCATCGTAAGGATGAAGGCCGTATAAATGCGAAACATGCCGGTGATGTGGTTCTGCATCTTTCCAGTCCTCTATCCATTCATTTAAATCACCTGCTTCTCCGATTTGATTTGGCGCTAATTGTGGCAGAAGTAGAGAAAGTTCTTGTTTCCAGTGTTCATCAATATTTAAAATAGAAGCGGCGGCGATACACGAGCGAAATAGTTCCCGGCAAATTTGCATATCCATGGTTGGCCCCATGGCTGTTTGTCCGCGGAATCCGTCCGGCGTGATATAGGTGTTTTCCGGAGAGTTTGAAGGGGCTGTTACAAGCCAGTCATTTTTCGGCTCGCGAATTAATATCGATTGTAAGAATTGAGCCGCACCCTTTAATACAGGATAATATTCTTTAAGAAAAGCAGTATCTCTTGTGAATCGATAGTGTTCCCAAATATGTTCGCAGAGCCATGCGCCACCTGTAAGTGTAGAGCCCCAATCAGCACCTTCCCCAGGAGATGTATAAAACCAGGGATTGGAGATCACATGAGCAACCCAGCCTTCGGCATTATAGTAGGCTTTGGCTGTTTTTTCACCATTCGGAACCAGGCTTTTTGTAAAATGAAATAAAGGTTTTCCCTGCGCACTTAAATTCGTGATTTCGGACAGCCAGTAATTCATTTGCAGATTAATGTTTAAATGATAATCGCCATTCCAGGGTGTTTGGTACTCTGTTGCCCAAAGACCTTGCAGATTTGCAGGAAGTAGCCCCGGACGGGAAGAACTTATCAGCAAATACCTGCCAAAATTGAAATATAATACCGGCAATTGCGGATCGCTTTCACCCTTTGAATACCTCAATAACCGTTGATTGGTAGGTAGCGTATTTACTTCTTTATTTTCGGGTAATTGGAGCCGACAGGCTTCGAAGTATTTTTGATACAGCAAAGAACTTTTCTTTCTGGCATTATCGAATGAAATATTTTTAAGAGAAAAAAGTTTTAATGTTGATTTTACAAAGATATCCTCCTGAGAAAGTCCTCCATTAATAAAGTCGTAATTTGTACCAGCAGATAATTTCAAAACGCACTCAGAAGCATTTTCAATAACGAGTTCATTGCCTTCTACAGAAATTTTTCCATTTATCGTCTGCGCTTCCACTAAAGCAACGAACCTCATTCCCTTTTCTTTTCCGGAGGGCAATTGACCTTGTAAAATCAATTTTTTACCCTGTGCTATTGCGGTGGCATTTTCTTTTCTGTCTAATGAAAGGCGAAAATTGATCCCCCCCTTATTACTGCTCTTAAACCTTACCCATAAAACATCATTTTTGAAATCAGCAAAAAGTTCTTCGGTAATTTTATTTCCATTGCGGGTAAAGGTGGTCGTTGCCACGGCATCTGCCAGATTTAAAGTCCTTTTGTATCCGGAAACGGCACTCAATGTATCTTTCCACTGAATGAATAAATCACCGAGTGTTTGATAAGCACCGTACTTTTCATTCGCTCCTCTTCCATAACCAGAACCAACGCCTTTGGCTACAAAGTGTTTCTGTAAAAGTTGTTGTGCTTCTTTGTTTTTACCGGCTAAAAGTAAATCCTGAATGGGTTTTAAATAAAATTTCGCGCTATCGTTATCCGCATTTTGTGAGCCTCCGGACCATAAGGATATTTCATTGAGCGCGATGCGTTCCCGGTTTGGGTCACCAAACATCATAGCACCCAAACGGCCATTACCAACAGGAAGACTCTCTGTAAAATGAGTCGCTTTTTTGTCAAAGCTTATCGTCAAATCAGCAGTTTGCCCAT
>JBDSBN010000129.1:0-7202 GCA_039921585.1 Ginsengibacter sp.
CCGGAACTGATTTCCGGCCAGATTTCCCACTTCACCTGGTACAGATATAAACGTTACTCCACTAAGAGCCGTTCCAATCATTCCAAAAGCGACCAGGTACCATTTTGAAGAACGATTTGCTATAAAAAACGTAGCGTTATCAGATGATTTCTTGGATGTGAAATGAGAAACGAGAATCAGCATTAAAAAATATCCGATAATGAAAGTAAGCAATATAGTAGGCGACATAAGAGAGGATTAAAAATATAAACCGTTAGTTCAAATAGTTATATTTGTTTCGAAAATTTTTTCAAGATAAATAAAAATATGACAATTAAATCGTTAGCAGTCTTTTGTGGATCAAAAAGTGGAAATAATTCATTGTACTATACTCAAGCTGTTCAGCTCGGACATCTATTGGCAGAAAAGAATATCACGCTTGTTTATGGTGGCGGTAATAAAGGATTGATGGGAGCCATAGCCAATGCTGTGCTCGAAAGAGGAGGAAAAGTAATCGGCATTATGCCCCGGATTCTTGCAGGTGTTGAGCATAGTCATACCGGACTTACAGAAATGATCGAAGTGGAAGATATGCATGCCCGAAAAAAGATGTTGTACGAAAAATGCGATGCGGCCGTCATTCTCCCCGGTGGATATGGTACAATGGATGAGTTTTTTGAAATGCTTACCTGGAATCAGTTGAATATTCATAACAAACATATTTATGTATTAAACACAGATGGTTTTTACTCGCATTTGATTTCTTTTTTACAGAAAATGGAGGAAGACAATTTTTTGTACCACAAGATCATCGACCGCATCATAGTAGTTCCTGCACCGGAGTTTTTAAATTTTGAATAATGTTTCAATACATTTTGGGTACTTTGTTGTTTTGAATAAATGAAAAAATAAATAGTATGAGCAGGATTATTTTTATAACGGGAGCCACTTCAGGTATCGGAAAAGCATGTGCAGAAATATTTGCTAAGAATGGGGATCGTTTAATCATCAACGGAAGACGTGCCGAGAAACTAACTGAACTTAAAATAACTTTAGAAACGGAATGGAATACAGAAGTTTACTGTGCTCCTTTTGATGTGCGACATAAAGAGGAAGTATTCAAAGCAATTGAAGCCTTACCACAGGAATGGCAGGAAGTAGATATTCTTATAAACAATGCCGGTCTTGCTCTTGGCCGGGATTTATTTGAAGAGGCAGACATCCTTGACTGGGAGACGATGCTACAGACAAATATCAACGGGATTCTGTACGTCAGCAAGGCAGTCATTCCTTCAATGATAAAAAACAATCGTGGACATATAATCAATATCGGATCCACCGCAGGGGATGATATGTATGAAAAGGGAAACGTCTATTGCGCTTCAAAAGCTGCAGTAGATGCACTCAGCCGAGGTATGCGGATTGACCTTTTGCCTCATAAAATAAAGGTGACAAATGTCAAACCCGGGGCAGCCGAAACAGAATTTTCATTGGTCAGATTAAAAGGAGATGTTCAAAAGGCTGATGAAGTATATGAAGGATTTATTCCCTTAAGTGCCGCTGATATTGCAGACAGCATTTTCTACTGTGCCAATGTATCACCCAACGTATGTATCAATGAGTTAACCATTACGTGTACTGCCCAGGCAAATGGAATATATACCTATAAACAGCCTTAGATATTAAGGAAAACACAACATGCTATGTGTTGATTTCAAATCAATTAATCTATTTCAATATAAATAAGTGTAATTTAGTAATTGACTTAAAGTCAATCTGTTAATAAAAAGTACAGGTAAATAACTAATTGTTTAAACTTTTCCGGGAATAAAATTTCATTTTATGCGGTTCCAGATTGTTTAATAGATCTGACTTAATAATATGCTCTATTGTCCTTATGAAGGATGATTCTGGGGAATTTAATCCAAACTTACTGTATGAAAAATTCATATTTTGTTATAGCAGCTTTGGTTTTACTAATGTCATGCAATGCTACCAATGAACCTTCGGAAATTTCTTCACAGCAGTTTAAGGAAGATTCGCTAAGTATTTTAAACCTTTTTGCGAAAGGACTTTCTCATCCGGATTCCACCGGTTTTTATTTTGAAAAATCTCTGACTATTGCAGGAAATAATTCCAAATTACAGGATTATGTCCGATATAGCCTTGCAAGAAATTACATCATGCTGGGGCGTTTTTCTAAAGCTGATTCTGTGACCGATGTTGCATTAAAAGTGTTTCAATTGGATAGTTTGAACCATGCTACAGGGAAATATTATAACCTGAAAGGGTCTATACTTATTTATCAAAGTCAGCAATCCGAAGGAATGAATTACTTCAAAAAAGCGTTGGAGGTATTCGAGAAACATGAGGACTTAAAACAAGCTGCAGCCATCGAGTTTAACATGGCGCAACTTTTTTTAGGGAGTCTGGAATACCCGAAAGTGTATGAATATAGTATGTCTTCTCACAAAAAACTGGAAGCACTCTCTGACACTTTATATCTTCCTATTGTAAAAGGGTTGGCTGCAGTAAGCAGCGCCATTGAAGGGAAATTAAAGGAAGCAGAAGTTTTTGCAGCAGAAGGTCTGGAAATGAGTGAGCGATATAATAATACTCATGGAAGAATATTTGCAAAGTATGCATACGGAGAAATTGAAACTCAAAAAGAAAATTTTGAAAAGGCTATTGCATATCTAAATGAATCAAAAGAGTTGGCCCAAAAGGCAAAATTATATCAGGTGGTTTTACCCAATAATGCTGCGATGTTGAAGTGTTATTTATTGTTAAAAGAATATGATAGCGCGGTAGCCATTGGGGAAGAAAGCTTAAAATTATCTGAACAGTTAAAACTAACCGATATCCGGTATAATCTTTTGAAGAATACTGCCAAAGCATATGCAGAGTTGAATAATTATGGTCGGGCGTACGAGTATATGGCGGATGCAGAAGAGTTGTTCAGGAGTAAATCAAATAAAAGCAATCAAAAAATTATCCATGAATTGTTGATCAAATATGATGATCAAAAAAAGAATAATCAAATTCTGTTGCAACAAAAAAAGATTGCTAAAAAAAATCAATCAGTATATATTTTAGGTGGAATCGTTTTTATTATATTGTTGGTTTTGTTTTTTTACAGAAGAAATAATTTACAGGAAAAGAAGCTTTTTAATCAAAGTAAAGAAAAGGCAATTATGGAGGCACTGGATATTGGTGAGGAAAAAGAACGAACCCGGCTGGCGGATGAATTGCATGACGGGATAGCCTCTAATCTGACCGCTGTTAAACTGCAATTAGAGAGTTCACCTTTTCCGAAAGAGGAAACCATCAAAAAATCTTTGGAATTAATCAATCATACAAATAAAGAATTACGGTATTTGGCTCAGAGAATGGCGCCAGCGAATTTTGAAAAAAGTTCTCTAAAAGATTCTCTCAAAGATTTTTGTGAATATTGCTCCATCCCTTCCAGAAAAATTCATTTTTTGACAAATGTTCAAAAAGTAAATCGTGACCCGAGTACAAAAATTATGTTGTTCCGGTCAGCTCAGGAACTGGTTCAGAATGCTATAAAGCATTCCAGCGCTTCAGAGATTACGGTGCAGCTATTATCTAGAGAAAACAATATTCAATTGCTTGTGGAAGATAATGGACGTGGCTTTGATCTGAATGACGAAAACTCTTCCTCAGGATTTGAATCTCTTAACCGGCGGGTTAAAATGTTTAATGGAAATATGGAAATTGGAAGTGTTCCTGGTAAGGGAACCTCCGTATTTATTAGCTTGTAAAGTGGTATGTACTTATGAATATTATTATTGCAGATGATCACCATCTCATCGCTCAGGGATTTGTAAATATGATTCACAATAAATTACCTGGAACTGCTTGCAGATCTGCCTCTGATTTGAGTGAGTTGCAGCAATTATTGACTGAGCATGTACCCGATATTCTTTTTCAGGATGTCCGGTTCGGTAAGGATGATGCCCGGGATTTTATAAAAGAAATATTGGAAAGTTATCCTTCACTTAAAATGATCATTATTTCCTCCCTGGATGACTCACTCACTATTAAGACTCTCCTTGGCCAGGGCGTCAAAGGGTATATCTTAAAGAGCGATTCGGAAATCGAAATTTTCAACGCGATTCAATCTGTGATGGAAGGACAAACGTATATTTCTCCGGAGGTGAAACGTCTTTATACAGATAGAGAGCTTTTTGCCCAAAATCAAACGATTCGTCTGACTCCGCGGGAAAAATCGGTTCTTGATTTGATCATCGATGAAAAATCTTCAAAAGAAATCGCTTTGGAACTATCTCTTACTGAAAAAAGTATTGAAAATTACCGATCCAATTTGTTACTCAAATTTGGAGCAAAAAATGTAGCCGGACTTGTGAAAAAAGCACTCATGCAAGGACATATATAATCGCTGAAATATTCAGTTACTTACAGATTAGTATTGCCCGACTCAGGCATATACATACTGGATTCCCGGATATACTTCGCAAACTATTTCATCAGAAAAACCTGGTTCGAAAATTATTCGGCTGTTTTATGTGCCGCAGGATAGAGTGATGGATCTACATGGTAATCAGTAGCTCCGAAGCAGGTCATTTTTAAACTATAATCATTATTACTGATTAATGTCGGCCATTGTTTGGAGGAAATGTTCCATAATTCGCCAAAAGGTTTAAAGAATTCTCCTACATCTCCCGGAATATGAGCAAGACCATAAAGGAGCCGGGCATTTAATATCGGATAGGCATCGGTGACATATAAATTCATGTGTTCACCTGTTCTTTCAAAAGTGATCGTAAAGAGTTTGCTTTTAATAAATTCCTGTGATCCTTTTAATCCATCCCTGTACACGAGTGCACTTCCTTCATTTAATTGATAATCTGTGTATGGATGTTCTTTGGGATAAGAAACGCCCGCCTCATCCTGAACTTCTACCACTAAATCTTTCTTGTTTTTATAGGTGAAACTTACTTTATTTCCTCGTTCATTTACTCCAAGAACGGTGTAGCTGGCATCAGGATAAATTAAGATGCCATCTATCATTGGGATCACCTCCGAAGTGATCACATACATGATTCCTGTTTTTGGCTGATACCCAATTTCATATTCACTGATGTTTCCCAGCTCGTCAATGTATTTATAACAAAGTTGATTTTTAAATACCAGAGTGGATGCATCTATATCATCATCCGTGCTTTTTTCCCGAATAGTGGTATCGTTTGTATTGATGTCCGGCAATACAGAAAATTGAGCACTTTGATTGGAAGTGCAGGAAAAAAAGAGGAAAAAGAGGAAAGTGAAAATTGGATAAAAGATTCTCATTTGTTTTTTATGGAAGATAATAGAAAATTTTAAAAAGAGCCGCAACTGGAAATATTGATTCGTCGGTTGTTCATTCTGGCTAAATATTAAGGTGAAAAAACCCGGTCAACTATGGACCGGGTCTTACTCGAGATTGAAAACAACTAATCCATCAATTCAAAACGGACCCAAACAGCCGCCTTATCTGTTAATTTTGCTCCTTTGTTCCTTGCTCTGATGACTCCTTCCAATATTGTCTTTTCCGAATTAACCTTAGAGAGGGGTAATTTCGTTCCATCGAAATAGTCAAATTCAACACCTTTCGCAATGCCCGCATCCGCCTTGAATGAGCTATTTGCATTTAAAGTTTTTATACCTGAGAGGATATCTAACACATCTTTAATTGCTACATGTACGCGTGGCGGATCATTATTCAATACCAGATCATTGCTTCCGCCATTATATTCCTTCACCCAAGTTTCCAAAATGAATTCAGCATTTTTATCATTATACTCCTCCGGAGTAATATGGAATATCACTGAATTATTGATATTTAACATCCGGGCATTTCCTTCATTTACGTGAAGTTGTTTTGAAGATCCACCACACATAAGAGATATTGCATCCAGCCAGTAGACATCATTTCCCAGAGGGCATGAACCTCCATGCTTATTAGCACTTTTGCTTACGACTTCTTTTACATTATTGTTCGCTTTATAATATAAATGCTGTCTGATACCATAATCGGCTGTCTTATCACCATCTGCAGTTACCACGCATTGTATGTCTGTAAGTGTTACTTTAAGTTTAAGAATATCACTCTTCCAGGGTACGCAGGTGTAAATATATTTTTCAAAATCACTTCCCAAACCGACTCTTTCGTTTTGAAGATTCTTCATCTCATAGCTCACGGGCATTCCCAAAGTATGATCAAAGGATTGTCCTTCAATATATGAAACGATATTTCCGGGCTTGCCATCTTCAATACTTTCCCTGATTGATTGAGACACACTTTCAGTGGATCCTCCATAGTAAAATGCCTTGATTTCTACTTCAGAACTTGTTTTTAAAAGGTTGAAAGATGAATTAAGACTTGCTTTATTCACCACATTACCTCCACTAACTTTTACTTCTGCTCCAAGTTGCTCCAGGCTTTTTTTAGATTTAAACATGATAAATCCGCGACGTCCATAATTAACTTTCGATACGTAAATTAAATTGTCGACAGCTGGCGCCTTTTCCATGAATATTTTATCAGATTCCAACCCATTTACTTCAATCCCAAACATTGTTTGATGAAACTCCACAAGATAAAAATGGGATTCTTTTTCAGACTCTGCTGTTAGCCCAATACCCGCAGCAAAATCAAGCATTGTGCTGGTAAGCTGTCCGGTAAGTTTAAAGGCAAATTCTTCTGCGGTTTTTAGTTCATGATATGTAAAAGTCATTTGAGCGGGAACCGGTCTTGCATTTTGTGAAATTAATTTTGATTCCGCCTCCGTTATTTTATGCCTTTGGCCAGGATTGTCAACTTCCATATAGGTGTTTTCTACACCTCTTAAATTAGTTGAAAGAACAATGGGGAATCTCGGGGATCCTTCTATTATCTTATAACTTTCATGAAGAAAAGAAGATGCATCCATCATAATTCCCGGTTTTAGCCAATCAGGAACACCACCTGTAATGAAATCTCTAAAGTCACTTGTGTTCATTTCGACTTTTAATTTTTCCTGGGCACACATTAAATTACCTGATCTCTCTTCCTTTAATTTGGTACGGGAAGATTTGTTCTGCTGAGGGAACTTATTGTTTACAACTTTTAGTTGTTTCGACCCTTTATTGCCGGTTAAATTTCCGAAGTTCACCGGTTTAAAGTTTTTTATTTGCATTATTGGACTAGTTGCCGCAAG
>JBDSBN010000130.1:0-4896 GCA_039921585.1 Ginsengibacter sp.
GAAGCGATGTACAACCGCTTTAGTCCCCGGATGTTAGGCGTTTGTTATCGGTATGCGAAGAACAAAGAGGATGCGGAGGATATGCTTCAGGAAGGTTTTATTAAGGTATATTCACAAATTCATCAGTTTCGGAATGATGGATCATTAGAAGGCTGGATCAGAAGAATTATTGTGCATACGTGTATAAATATTTTAAAAAAGAATAAAAAGTTCTCAGACAGTGTTGATTTAGTTCATGCAAGTGGTATCGGATCCAATGAATACAATATCACCTCCATCATGCAGGCAAAGCAAGTGGTAGAATGTATCAGATTGCTTCCGCTTGGTTATAGAACAGTATTGAATCTTTATGCAATAGAAGGCTTTTCACATAAAGAGATTGGAATTATTTTAGACATTGCAGAAAGCACCAGCAGGTCGCAATACACCAGGGCCAGGGCTTTACTTGAGGAGATTTTGATTAAGAAAAAAGTATTGCAGAAACCAAGGGAAAATATGAGAATGATTTCAGGAAATTGATAAAGCATCGTTCCTGATAACCCTAACCAAAACTGTACAGGTAAAAATGGAAAGTAAATTTGATATGGAATATTTTGAACATTCACTAAAGCAACATGCTGATCAGTTCAGCATGATTCCATCCAAACGCGTATGGAGTGGGGTGTACAATTCATTGCATCCCGGAAGCAAATGGCCATCTCTTTCAATGTTTTTATTCTTTCTTCTCACCCTGATAGGAATTGGACCTCTAAATAATTCCTCAAGAAATTATTTAGATTCTACCTTACCGGATAATTCAAAAAATTCTGTCTCTGACGAAAATGAAACAACCATTTTCCAACTAAACACATTTATTCAGAATGATGAGACATTTTCTACGGAACCATCAGTTGGTATTGTGAGATCATTATATACGCACTTAAAGAAGTCCCCAAAAAGAGAAAATTTCGAACCGGATAATGGTCAATATATTGCAGTTCTAAAAAGTAATTCAAAAGTATCCACTGATTTAAATATTGGGAGCACTTCAAATAACAAGGCTGAATCGGCTTCTCAGGTGAAATCAGAATCTGATAAAATAATTCATGGGAAGATTTCTATGATTAATACCCTGGATAGAAATGCACAAAAGGAAAAAGGGGGCATTTTTACTGGTGGAATTGATGTAAACAAATCCAAAGAAAATAAAGAAGCGCTTATTGTTTTTCAAAAAAATATTGAATTAAACGAAAATCTTCTAAACTCATTATTTAAAAGCAATCAGATAGAATCACTCATCATTCAAATAGATGATTTTGATTCAATGGATTTGTCAAATAGCTCTAAACAAACGATTGAATCCGCCAAACTGTCTAAAAAGGCAAATAGAAAAACTACCTGGATCTTTTATATTACTCCCGCTATAACCTCCACCTATTTTAAAGGGAATAGTTTTGAAGGAAATAATATGTCACTCAGCTCGTCACCATTAGTTATCAATCCAAATCAGATTGGGAATACAATGAGATACAATGCGAGATTAGGTCTCAATGTTGGTACAGAAATGAACTTTGAAATTGCTGATGGTTGGGAAATTGTAAGTGGAGCTCAGCTCTCTTATTCAGGATATAATATTATGGCGCATAAAGTGCACCCAACATTTTCCTATCTGTATATAAGAGACGCATCCAAAGAAATGATACCCAAAAAGTATATTACTTTTTATGGAAGTGGTTTGGGCTTAGATGAAGCTGTATTGCATAACAATAGTATTCAATTAGCCATTCCTGTAGGGATAAAACATAGTGTATATAAAAACAATAAGGTAGAAATAAAAATTGGAACAACGATTCAGCCTTCTTTAATTCTAAAAAGTCAATCTTACATTTTATCCGCTGATGGAAGAAATTATGTAACTGATCCGGAATTGATGCGCACTGCCAATGTAAGTGGAGAGTTTAATTCCAGCATTAGCTTCCAGGGAGATAAAATTAAATGGCATGTAGGACCTACAATTAGATATCAGGCTTTATCTTCTTACAAAGATAATTACCCGGTAAAGGAACATTTAGTTGATTATGGCATAAGAATTGGAATTAGTAAATAGATAATCAATAAATTAAGTTTAATTAACCAGTGGTTAATTAGTATCTAAATAAGAATATTTTTCTAATAGTCGTTGCTTCGTACCCTGCAACGACTTTTTTTATTCGTAATTTTGAGTATGCATAAATTGGTCACCACTTTTGGATTAATCCTACTATTTTTCTCGTGTAAATCAGTTGATAGCACATCGGAATTTAATAATGAAAAAGAAACAGTTGCTGTATTCCCGGTGACTGAATTTTTACAAGGGCAATTAAAAGAAATTGAAAAAAGTCCCATTACTGCACTTAAGGAAACAATTGTAAATGATAAGATAGATTCATTGTGGATTTCCAGAGATAGCATTCGAATCATTGCTGCTCCATTTCTCACTCCTTTGATAGATTCTGCCAGCTTATCACCTTATTTTGACGGCGACTCTTTTATGGATCAAACCATTAATTTCCTTACATTGACTTATAATGCAAATGAAAGAGTGCCTGAAAATTTTCATTTAAGAAGAATCGATATATATATCCAGCCAGAATCAAATATAGTATCGAGTATCTATTTATTGAAAGAGAATTCTAATGAAAAAGAGAATACCAAAGTGCAACTCACCTGGAAAGCAAATGAGTCATTTAGCATAAGAACGATTACTCAAATGGAAGGGATGGAGCCAATTATAAAATTAGAAAAAGTGACGTGGGATTTTAAATAAGATAAAAATTTCAGAAGGGAGTCTTTGAATTATGACAACAGAAGAATTTCAAAACATTGTAAACAACCTTCCTACTCAGCCCGGAATTTATAAATACTTTGATCATTCCAAGGAGTTAATTTATGTTGGGAAGGCAAAAAACATTAAAAAGAGAGTCAGCTCTTATTTTACGAAGTCGTTTACAGGCTATAAAACGCATGAGCTTGTTAAGCGCATACAGACAATTGAATTTACTATTGTAGATAGCGAGCAGGATGCTTTTCTATTAGAGAATTCGTTGATAAAACAATTTCAACCGAAATACAATATAAATTTAAAGGATGATAAAACATATCCTTACATAGTTATTAAAAATGAACCCTTTCCCCGCATTTTTCTTACAAGATCCAAATTTAATGATGGCTCAGAATATATAGGCCCTTTTACTTCTGCCGGAAAGGTGCGCGAACTTTTGAGATTTATAAAAGAGTTTATCCCTTTAAGAACTTGTAAACTGAATTTGAGCGATCAGAACATTCAAAAAAAGAAATTTAAAGTTTGCCTGGAGTATCATCTGGGAAATTGTAAAGGACCGTGTGAAGGACTCCAAAGTAAAGATGATTATACAGAAGGAATAAAGCAGATTAAACAAATGCTTAAAGGGAATTTAGGACCTGTGATAAGCAGGTATAAAGAAGAAATTGAGTATTATGTTACGCATCTTGAATTTGAAAAGGCAGCAATCGTTAAACATAAATTAGACTACCTTGAAAACTATCAGGCAAAATCGGTCATTGTTAATAAAACCATTTCAAATCTGGATGTGTTTTCCATTCTACGAGAAAAAAACACCGCATACATTAACTATTTGATGGTGCAAAACGGAACGATTGTTCAAACGCACAATATAATTCTTGAGCCAAAACTGGATGAAACAAATGAAGAGATACTGTCTCTAGCCATTACAGATTTACGAACAAAGTTTAATAGTATGGCAAATGAAATTGTTTTACCTATACCAGTTGAATTTACAGAGGAAGAAGTTGTTTATACAATTCCAAAAGCAGGGGATAAAAAGAAACTTTTAGAGCTTTCAGAGAAAAATGTAAACTATTTTATCTCCGAACTTACCAGGAAAAAAATGTTGCATTTGGAGGATGAAACAGTAAATGAAAGACAAAGTATTTTATTGCAATTGCAGAAAGATTTACAACTTCCTCAACTTCCTGCCCATATTGAATGTTTCGATAATTCAAATTTTCAGGGAAGCTATCCGGTAGCAGCTATGGTTTGTTTTAAAAATGGCTTGGCGGATAAAAATGAATATCGACGTTTTAATATAAAAACGGTTATTGGAATCAATGACTTCGCCAGTATGAAAGAAGTCGTTTCCAGGAGATATAAACGACTTTTAAGTGAAGATTTGCCTTTGCCCGACTTGATCATCATCGATGGAGGGAAGGGACAATTAAATGCTGCGGTAGAAGGATTAAAAGAAGTCGGAATGAGTGGAAAAACTACTGTAGTTGGATTGGCAAAGAATGAAGAAGAGTTGTTTTTTCCCGGCGATCAGGAATCCATCAAACTTCCCTGGAATAGTAACAGTCTAAAACTAATACGCCGTATTAGAGATGAAGTTCACCGGTTTGGAATTACATTCCATAGAAATCAGCGAAGCAAAGGGACCTTTGTAAATGAATTGGAAACAATAAAAGGGATTGGAAAAAGTACAGCGGAAATTTTATTGAAAAAGTATAAGTCTGTAAAGAAAATTAAGGAGATACCTGAAGATGAACTTGCCGGAGTAATTGGCAAAAACAGGGCTCAAATAATTACAACCCATTTTGAAAGCCAAAAAGAAGCTTAAAAAAAGGGCCAGGATGAAAATCCAGCCCCGTTTAAAATCCAATATCCTATGAAAAACCGGGGCAAATATATAAGTAATAAAATTGACTTCCAATACTACCTAATAGGTATATAATTCGACCGATTCTACTTTAAATAAAAAGGTAATGTACTGATAAATGGTTGGTGGTTTTCTCAGATTAAAACCTTTTATTAGCATCGTTAATCTGAAGAGGACGTAGGCTCTGCTGGAGAGCAACCTGCCAGCAATAAGATTAATGCGAGAC
>JBDSBN010000131.1:0-3069 GCA_039921585.1 Ginsengibacter sp.
ACAGCCACTAAACCTGATGACATTTTTATCACAGCTTACAGAGATCATGGTTTGGCTATTGCCAAAGGCGTAACTGCAAAATCTTGTATGGCGGAATTGTACGGTAAAGCTACCGGATGTATTAAGGGTAAAGGCGGAAGTATGCACTTCTTTGGCGTGAAAGAGAAATTTTTCGGCGGCCATGGAATTGTAGGTGCACAAATAGGCACCGGAGCCGGACTTGCATTTGCCGAGCAGTACAAGGATACAGACAATGTTGTTCTTTGCTTTTTTGGTGATGGTGCAGCCAGACAGGGAATGCTCCATGAAACTTTTAACCTGGCTATGCTATGGAAACTTCCGGTCGTATTTATTTGTGAAAACAATGAATATGCGATGGGTACTTCCGTTAAAAGGACTTCCAATGTGATGGACATTTATAAATTAGCGGATGCTTATGAAATGCCTTCAGATCAGGTAGACGGAATGTCTCCGGAACCAGTTCATGACGCAGTAGCAAGAGCAGTGAAAAGAGCCCGGGAAAAAGGCGGACCAACACTTCTTGAAATTAAAACCTATCGATATAAAGGACACAGCATGAGTGATCCTGCAAAATATCGCAGTAAGGAAGAAATGGAAGAATATAAATTAAAAGATCCTGTAGAAACAATCGTTAAGACTTTATTAGATCTGGGCGTAACAGAAGAGGAAATTGATGCGATTAAAGATAGAGTAAAAGAAGAAGTAGAAGAATCAGTAACTTTTGCTGAAGAAAGTCCTCTGCCGGATGATGATGAAATTTATAAAGACGTCTATGTTCAGGAAGATTATCCATTTATAGTAGACTAACTAGGTGCTCAATCATTATTAATCATAAAAAAAACCCTTTACAGGGATCAAAGAAAAATCCAAATTAATGGCTCACAAAAATACACCTGCTCAGGAAGTAAATCAGGCAGAAAAACTTCGCGGATTCTGGGAAGACTATCGCAAACCGATTACTTTTATCAGCACTGCAGTGATCGTTTTGGTGGCAGGATTCATGATATATAAATACATGTTTCAGATACCAAAAAATCAAAAAGCAAATGATGTTGTTTTCGTTACTCAAAAATATTTTAGCGAGTTTACAAATGCAACTGATTCTGCAAAGATATTACTAGCTACAAAAGTATTAAATGGCGATGGAGTAAATCCGGGTGCATTAAAGATAATGAATGATTATTCAGGATCGGATGCAGCTAACTTGTGCGAATATTATGCAGGAGCTTGTTATTTACACCTTGGACAATTTGATAAAGCAATTAAATATCTAAAAGGGTTTGATGCAGATGGAGCTACTCAAATTAAAAGTCGTACTCTTGGCATGCTGGGAGATGCAAGTGCAGAATTAAATAAAAATGATGATGCATTGAGTTTTTATAAAAAGGCAGCATCAGTAAATGAGAAAGACGATTACACTTCTTCTGAATTTTTATTTAAAGCTGCATTATTTGCAGATGCTACAGGACAAACAAAAGAAGCAATTAGTCTCTTTAAAAAATTGAAGGACAATTATCCTCTTTCAGAAAAGGCTACAGATGCGGATAGATATCTTGCCAAACTAGGTGAGTTATCCGAATAAAATAACAAAAAAATTATGGCAATTGTAAGTGATAATTTATATGATATTAATACAGGCATTCTTCCAAAGGATGCCTGTATAATTATAATTCATACCCAATGGAATCCGGAAATAGTTGATAAATTATTAGAAGGATGTGTCCGCACGCTAGATCAATTTGAAATGACAAACTATAAAATTGTGAAAGTTCCCGGAGCATTTGAAATTCCGTATTCCATTAAACATATTTGGGATTCATATATCCACAAATTCGAAAAACCGCAGGCATTTATTGCGCTGGGATGTGTACTTCGGGGAGATACACCACATTTTGATTACGTCTGTAATGCGGTTACTGATGGCATCCTCCATTTGAATTTAACTCTCCCGGCACCTTCCATTTTTGGAGTTTTAACCGTAGATAATCAACAGCAGGCGGATGAAAGAACTGGTGGAGCTCATGGAAACAAAGGAGAAGAAGCGGCATTATCGGCTCTGAAAATGATTGAGATGAAGTATTCCTTATAGAAACACGGCAGCAATTCCTGTGTTTTATGTAAATTCAAAAGGTAATGAGAGTACAGATATTTATTCCCTGTTTTGTAGATCAGCTATATCCACAAACAGCATTTAATATGATTAAAGTGCTCGAGAAGGCCTGCTGTGACGTATTCTATAATGCAAATCAAACTTGCTGCGGCCAACCCGCATTCAATGCCGGATTTGCAGCAGATGGAAAAGCGGTTGCTACGAAATTTCTTAAAGACTTTGACACAGCAGATTATATTGTTGCACCTTCCGCATCTTGTGTTGGATTTGTCCGAAATCATTATGCTGCAATTTTCGAAAACTCCTCTTACCATCATCAGGTAAATAATATTTCTAAACGAATTTATGAATTTACAGAATTCCTTACGGAAGTATTAAAAATAGAAAATTTTGATGCAGAGTTAAACGTAAAAGCAACCTATCATGATAGTTGCGCTGGTCTTAGAGAATGCCGAATTAAGGAAGGACCACGCAAACTTCTTTCTCAGGTAAAAGGTTTGGAATTAATTGAAATGGCTGAAACAGATACCTGTTGCGGTTTTGGAGGTTCCTTCGTTGTAAAATTTGATTCCATAGCTACCGCAATGGCTGAACAAAAAATCAATCATGCTCTTGATACCGGCGCTGCCTGCATTATTTCCACCGATCTAAGCTGTCTCATGCATCTCGATGGAGTAATTAAAAAGAGAAACCTCCCGCTTTCAACCATGCATATTGCCGATGTGATTGCAAGCGGGTGGGAGGAGGTTTAGAGGGTTGTTGCGTATTAGGTATTAGGTATCAGGTTTCAGGTTTCAGGTATTAGGAATTTAAAGGTAATGTACTGATAAATGGTTGGTGGTTTTCTCAGATTAAAACCTTTTATTAGCATCGTTAATCTGAAGAGGACGTAGGCTCTGCTGGAGAGCAACCTGCCAGCAATAAGATTAATGCGAGAC
>JBDSBN010000132.1:0-3921 GCA_039921585.1 Ginsengibacter sp.
ACAGGAAAGGAAATTGCTGTCACGGAAGTGTGCGTTAGTAACAAATTAACAAAGGGAATGGTAAGCCAGTTAACACCGAATCAGCCCTTATTACAAGGTGGCTTTATTTATTCTTGCGCCTTTAATAAACTCAAACAAATTGATTACACAGGTAAAATTGTAGATGACACCAAAGGCTTCGGTATAACTAAACAGTTTGAATGTATTACTTATGGTCCTGTATTGGTAAAAGATGCTTTGGTTTTTGGCAATATCGGAAGTGGGAATTCTCCAAGCCGGGTATTTGCAGCAAATCAAAAGCTAAGTGATGAATGGATCGATAATATTGATAAAAAAAGTGGCGCAGGAAACATGCATGTGAACGGGGATATGGTAATTGTTTCTACCAATTTTGTATTATCTGCCTACAACCATAAAGGGAAGAATTTATGGAGCAATGATGATATTCAACTTTCCACCATGCGGGGTCTACGCTACCATAGCAGCTTTGGAGTACGAAAAACCTCTAATAATTATTTGACTGCCGATGAAAATTATGTATACCTCGCGAGTAAGAAGAAAGCAAAAAAGAAAGAAGTCAGTAATGATAATGTGACCATATTTGATATAAAAAAAGGAAAAGAAGTAGGCACGATAGAGTTGGACGTAAATGAGTATTTAATAGATATGCAACTTTGGAATAATAATATATTATTGATAACAAGCAATGGTTTAAAGTCTGTAAATAAACCTACCTGATTTCATAGAAAATACTTTTTAAGTCGTCTATAAATGAATAAATAATTCTATTGCAAGGACATGAAAAGGATAGTCAAATAACATCCAAAAAAAAGCATCAAACAGTTTCCCGGATAATGTTGTTTACGGTCGAACCCGCAGGCAACATTATTAATTTACAGTATTAATATAAGAGTCATCCAGACTTAAATAAATTCGTAAATCCTTTAACATACCTCATCAGTCATAAATCCAGGAAAGTTAGTCTCCATAAATTTTAATCTTCCGGAAGGAATTTGGAAGCCATTGTTGGCCTTAATACGTTTTCTGCTTGTAAGAATTTCATAACTATAATTTCCATTGAAAAAAAAGCGCAACCTTTGACCCATGAAAAAAAATGTGGCAATCATTGGAGGAGGAACAGCAGGATTGTTTCTGGCAGCATTTTTAAATACGGAACTTTACAATGTGACCATTTTTGAGAAAAAACCTTCTCCCGGGCGTAAATTTTTAGTGGCTGGTGGTGGGGGATTTAATGTTACTCATTCCGAAGAACTTTCTACTTTTAAAACCAGATATACACCGGTGTCATTTCTGGATAACGCGTTAGAACATTTTAGCCATTCCGATTTCAGAGCCTGGTTATTCAATTTAGGAATCCCGACTTTCGTGGGTAGTAGCGGAAGGGTTTTTCCTGAAAAGGGAATCAAACCCATTGCGGTTTTAAAACGTATTGAAGCACATTTGATGGAAAGAAATGTTCAATTTAAATTCAATCAAACGTTCACTGGTTGGGATTATGAAAATTCCCTTGTATTCAATTCGAATGAAATTATAAAACCAGACTTTACCGTTTTTGCCTTAGGTGGAGCAAGCTGGAAGGTAACCGGATCCGATGGTTCCTGGTCAACTTTATTTGATAAGAAGGGAATTGCCACAGTGCCATTCAAATCTTCCAATTGTGCGTTTAAAATCAATTGGGATCCAAAATTTATCCAGATCCATGAGGGAATGCCACTAAAAAACATCTCCATCTCCCTAAAAAACAAAAATCAAAAGGGGGAGGCAGTTATTACAAAGTTTGGAATAGAGGGCAATGCAATTTATGGATTAAGTCCTCATATACAGTCTGATTTATCCTCAGAAGATGAAGCATTCGTGTTGGTAGATTTTAAACCAGCTTTCACTTTAGAAAGCCTGATTGAAAAAATATCTGAATCAAAATCAAATATCACAACAACTCTAAAAGATAAAATTAAATTATCCCGTGCAAAAATTGATCTTTTAAAAACAACACTTACAAAGGAGGCTTTTTTAGATGTGCCGACCCTGGCTAAGTCCATTAAAAATTTTCCATTAAAAATTATCGGTTCAGCTCCCATTGATGAGGCAATCTCTACTTCGGGTGGAATTGATTTAATGGAAGTGGATGCAAATTTTGAATTAAAAAAATTGAAGAACCAATTCTGCATAGGAGAAATGGTTGATTGGGATGCCCCAACCGGCGGATATTTAATTCAAGGTTGTGTCAGTAGCGGCGCGTACTTAGCGCATCGGTTGAATCAAATTCGGTAATTTTTTAGTGATATTTTATCAAGATTTACTCTCCTTCGAACTTCCTCATCCGATATGCATTCATGGCTGTTACACCAAGTTTTTTTAATAATCTATTATTGACGATATAGCCTACAGGAGCTCCTACAACCGGAATTAGTTGCGCTAATTTGGCAAGATCCAGGTAGTCCCGATATTCTTGTTGGAAATTGCGCCAATCAAATTGATTAATATCTTCCGGAAGTTCCTTTGCTTTTTCTTCCCAGTTGGTCATTTTAAGATAAATGTTTTTCCGATGGATATCGCTCGAAAATGCCAACTCGAATATATGAAGGAGATACACCCTTTCCTTATAATTTTTTATATCATAACCATAGATCGTCGCGATCTCAAATAATAATTTAATTTTTATTCCGATCAAAATAGGAAAATCGGCTAGTCCAAGTAAGATGCCACCCGCACCTGTAATTCCTCCTTCCACTGCGGCAGTCTGCCGGTAGATATCTATTTTTTTCTGAACAGCTATTTCCTGCATTTCAAAATCAAAGTAGGGCAGAGAGGTACCGGTGGTTATTTTCGCACTAAATAAAACACCCCGGATCATTTGTTTTAGGGCAACTGTAATCGCATTGTGTACATTTTCCGGGATATAGGAATTAATCTTTACCTGAATTTTTTTAGATAAATTATTGAATAAACCTGGCTTTTGAAGCATTTTCTTTTGCCAGTCAGCTAATTCCTCCCGGGCGGAGTCGGCATAATGATGCATAAATAGGGAATTCTTGATTGTGGGTCAAAGATGAAATTATTTTATGGAAGTAATCCACCAAATATTTCCAGTTGGATCTTTTACTCCGCAAGTTCTGCCATACTCTTCATCCTTTAATGCCATAACAGTAATTGCTCCGTGATCAAGTGCTTTTTGAAAGGTCGCATCTGCATCTTCTACATAGATAAATAAGCTGGCAGGCTGTGCGTCCCATTCCGGTGTGCTGTTAGCAAACATAATGGTACTATCTCCAACTCGCACTTCCCCATGACGGATCGTTTCATTATCGTCGCGTTTTTCCAGATTAAAAGTTTCGGAGTCAAAAACAGTTTCTACAAAATCATGAAATTTGCCTGCTTGATTCAGAATCAAATAGGGCATCACTTGTTGGTGGTTAGATGGAATATTCATGGCTCTTGTCATTTGTAAATGATTAATAGTACGAAATTATAAAAAAGATAAGAAGCATGTAGAAATTTGACAGAACAGTAAAGAGTGAATCATAGAATCCTTACTTGTATTGGATAATCTTTATAGAGATATGGAAATATACTAACCTATAATCAAAAAAGGGATAAGAAGCAGATTGCTTTTTATCCCTTTTTTTGTCGGGATGACAACCCGATATTTTAATTTATCTCAAAATTTCAGGTACAAGGTAAAATAGTTTAAAACTAACTGTAATCTAATTACTTATAAAATATTTATATTCTTAAACCAATTAAACCGAATTGGAGTAAATAAGGATTAATAAAGAAAAACCGACAACAAAAGCGGCAACCATTACTTTATTTAATACCTTCGTTCTATATTTATATAACATGAAATTTAACACCCGTTTTAATTTAAGGAAGTCCGACAGTAAGAAGCCTGAAAAAATC
>JBDSBN010000133.1:0-3921 GCA_039921585.1 Ginsengibacter sp.
TTTTCTAAAGCAAAACTACACCAGCATTGAGATATGGCTCAATTGAAATCGTTGAACAGGCAAAAAGGATAGGTGAAATGATCCAATCAAAAGGTTGAGTAAAAGTGTTGAGCTTCTCTCATAGCACCTGAACAAATACTTTTAATTTCATAAAAATTCTTTTGAAATTCTGTCTCACCAATTGTCTCTCCTTCTAGAGTTTCCAGATATATTTTTAAGCTGTCGTTCAATCCCATAACAGACACTGTTGTTTTCATATTATGGGCAATGTGTCTCATTTTTGGAATATCCCTGTCTTTCCAGGCGTTTTCCAATCCTGTTAAATCCTCAGGGATAGCTTCCAAAAATTGTTCGGTAACGAGTTTTTCATATTCCTTATTTCCGGAACTGATTTCCTGCATGTACTGAAGATTAATAAATGCATAGTGATTCATTCCGGATGGAGGTTCGGAAGAGCTCTTATAACTTTGGCTACCATATTGATTGATTATTTGGCGCAAGTTGTTTTCCCTTATGGGCTTGGAGATATAATCATTCATTCCAAATTCAAAACATTTATCTTTTTCAGCGGTTAGCGCATGAGCCGTCATGGCAATAATGTGTGTAGATAATTTAAAGGTTTGTCTGATTTTTTGGGTAGCAGTATAACCATCCATCACAGGCATTTGAATATCCATCAGGATTAATGAATATTTGTGGGTTTGAAGTTTTGCCAGGGCTTCTTTTCCATTGTTAGCCAGATCAAATTTAAGTTTCCAGTTTTTGAACAAATGGGAGATCAAACTTTGATTAATGATATTATCTTCTACAACCAATATTCGTCCAGTTGGATGCGATAATTCAAAATCGGATTCATTCTCATTTACACGAACGGTTTCTATCTTTTCCCCCGTTACAATGCCGAAAGGAATCAATAAATGAAAGGCCGTTCCTTTTCCGGGTACACTATTGACTTCTATCGTTCCGTTTTGAAGCTTTACCAGATCTTTTACAATGGATAATCCGAGACCGCTGCCTCCATAATTCCGAATAATTGAATCCTCTGCCTGTTGAAATCGCTCAAATATTTGCTCTTGCATTTCCTTCTTAATACCAATTCCGGTATCAGCCACCATCAGACCAATATTAATCGAATCACCGCTTATTCCTTTATTATAAATGCCAACAGAAATTGACCCTTTATTTGTAAACTTAAGTGCATTCCCTACCAAATTCACCAAAATTTGAGTCAATCTTGTCGCATCTCCCAGTAAAACATTCGGAACAGAACTTTCTACAACAGTTGTAAAAAGAATGTTTTTCTCTTCCAATTTATTAGAGAAGATTCCCTTTACGGAGTTAAGAAGATCCCGGATATTGAAAGGTCTTTTATCTATTTTAAGCATCCCCGCACCCAATTTGGAAAGATCCAAAATATCATTAATTATAATTAAAAGGTTTTCGCCGGATTGTTCAATTGTTCGGACATATTCCAGGGATTCTTTATCCAGTTTTTTATGCTTTAGCAACCCGGTAAATCCTAATATTGCATTCATCGGTGTTCGAATCTCATGACTCATATTGGTCATAAAAACCTCTTTGATTTTGGCCGACTCTACAACCTTTTTTTCCGAAATATTCAATTGAAGTATGAGGGAAATTTGCCGGCGAATGGTATTGATAATATACCAAAACAGTGCAGCACCGTAAACAAGCACTATGATGATTAATATAAAACTAAATTGTTGCGCTTTTTTCCCGCTTTTATCAATTGAATTAATCGCATTTACTAAATGCTTACTTCGGGTATCGTCTATTGCCTGTATGGTTAACAAGATAGAATCCGTTAAATTTTTCCCTCCGGAACGGCTGAAGAGTTGTGCTGCTTCGCCTAATCTATTCTCATACAGATTATCCAAAACTTCCTGATGAAAAAGGAGTTCCCGCTGTATGAGCGTGTCCAAACGATTGATATAAAGCTGAGAACTATCATCGTCAGATAACTGTTGTAATTGTTTCAGAAGAGTTTTTATTTCCAGAATTTCATTATCAATCCCAACAATAGAAGCGGGATCTTTAAATATCATTGCCCCATTAACTTTACTTTCAATTTTGGAGATGGTTTTTTCTAGCTCGTTTAATTTACTGTCAACCAAAACTTCATTCATGAGGCTTTCATTTCCTTGAATCAGTTTATTAATATTTTTTGTTGAATTGTAATGAATGTATACCAAAAGCAAGGTTCCGGCCACAAAAGAGGTCAAAATAAAAATGATTATTTTTTTACTTTGCATATAAAAAATATACCATAAAGTTAGGATAATTCATTCATTTGCGATGCTTGGGAGGAATCATTAAATAATGATGTAGTAAGAGTCCGAGGCAAATAATAACACCAAAATCACCGGTAATCGCTAGTATTATTTTTCCGAGCCCGGCTTGTGCGTCTATCAATTGAAGAATTAAAATTGAGAAAGTAACCAAAATGATTGTACAAATGAAAAATAATATCGTATAAGTGATTTTCATCTAATTAATTATGCCTGAGCGCTTGAGAAGGGTGGTAAAATTGTATTTTAGCAAATCTGTTACATGCTATAAACAGTATATCTTCCCGCTTTTTTTTCAAAACAAAGATATTTTTAATGTCTCTAAAGCTCTTTATCCAATCGTTCAATGGGCATATTGAGTCGACGAAAAAAAACATTCATTAAAGGAGTTAATGATGTCTGAAAATTTTGGCATACTGTTATCTGGCCACTAATTGTCAAACCCAACTCTTTGGATGAAATTTCCTTGTTCAACTGAATAAAATATTTCTAAAGCACATTCATTTTTTTATTTAAAGAGGCACGATATGCATCAGCAACAGGCACGGATTTATTATTTAAGATCAGAGCGCCTTCCTGCATGGAATCAATTTTGTTAAGAGCAACAATATAAGACCTGTGAACCCGGATGAATTGAGAGGATGGCAGTCTATCCTCCACTGCTTTAAGAGTAGTATGAATGGCAAAGAATTTTTGAGTTGTATGTAATTTCACATAATCCCCCATTGCTTCGGCAAATAAAATATCCTCCATTTTTAATCTTCGGATAATATTGGAATCCCTGATAAAAACAAATTCGTTCTGGTCGATTTGTAATGTAACAGAGGTACTTTGGATCAAATCTCTGGCTTTGTCTACTGCTTGAATAAATCTTGAAACCGTTACTGGTTTTACGATATAATCTGCGACATTCAATTCAAAGGCTTCCACAGCATAATTCATTTTGGAGGTTATAAAAATAATAACGGGCTTTTTATTGCCCAGACTTTTAGTCAGTTCCAAACCGGTCATACCATCCATTTCAATATCCAAAAAAATCAGGTCAACCGGTAATTCTTGCAGTTGATTATAAGCTTCCATGGCATTGGTGCATTCTGCAAGAACCAATATATCTTTCACCTGGCTCGCCAGATGTTTCATTGTAGTTCGTGCGATTTTGTTGTCGTCTACAATCAATGCTTTCATCATCATAGAAACCTGCTTTACTTATGTGGGATAAAGTTACTGCTACTTCGTGTTCTAAACGCACTTAAATTCTGTATTGGGAATTTTCGCCTATGGAATTTTCCATTAAAAGAGAGGTGGAACAGTTAAATAAAAGCTTTTATTATAAATACTCAAAATTAAAATGTATATTTGCAACCGTTATATACTCCTACTTAGCAGACTGGATAATCTTCCCTCACGGTTTCAGCTCATCAAGTCATAGGTTTTGAGCATATTGAAAACAAACTTTCTGACTACTAATGTTTTCAAGGAAGTTATCATTTATTATAAAACATTTTACATTGTTATTTAAAGATTTACATTTAGTAGCGCCCATCTTGAAGGCGCTCGACACAGAGGGCTATACAGCTCCGACACCCATTCAGGAACAATCAATCCCTCATAT
>JBDSBN010000134.1:0-8742 GCA_039921585.1 Ginsengibacter sp.
TAATTCCCTGCATCAGTTCAATTTGCTTTTTATCGAAAATAATATCCATGAAACTTTTTTGTACCAATCCAATTCCATGCTCACCGCTTAACGTACCACCCATTTCTTTGACCAATTCAAAAAGGGCGCGCAAAGATTTGATGATTTCCGGATCATCCTGACTATTTTCTGTTCCCTCCTTTTTAATCCGGATGTGTAAGTTTCCGTCGCCGGCATGCCCGTAACAAACCGCCTTAAATCCATACTGAACACCTAATTCCTTTACTCCTTTAATTAAAGCAGGAAGTTGATATCTTGGGACCACGGTATCTTCCTCAATCGTATATCCGGCTATTTTTACTGCTTCTGCTACCCTGCGTCTCAATTTCCAAAGCTCCGCTTTTTGGGCACTGTTATCTGCGAAATAAATTTCACCACAGTCAAACTGTAAAAGCAGTTCAGAAATAGCTTCCATTTCAGTCATTAAAGTATCCATGTGATTGCCATCTACCTCAATGATCAGGTGAGCGGCAACATCATCGGTTATAGGCACCATACTGCCTCCCACAAACTCACTCACAATTTTCAAAGCATCTATTTCCATTAATTCTAATCCACTTGGTATATATCCAGCTCTGAAAATAGCACTTACCGCCTCACTGGCTTTCTCTACGCTATTAAACGGCACCAGCATCAACAAATCATATTGCGGATGAGGAATGAGTTTCAAAACGATTTTTGTGACAATTCCTAGTGTCCCCTCGCTTCCTACAATTAGCTGAGTAAGATTATAGCCCGTAGAATTCTTTAAAACATTTGCACCTGTCCAGATAATTTCCCCTGTAGGAAGTACTATTTCAAGATTAAGTACATAATCCCTAACCACACCATATTTTACAGCCTTGGGACCGCCACTGTTTTCGGAAATATTTCCACCAATAAAACAAGATCCACGGCTACTTGGGTCAGGAGGATAAAATAAACCAAGGGCTTTTACGGCATCTTGTAACACCTCTGTAATCACACCTGGTTCTGTGGTTACCTGCAAATTCTTATCGTCTATTTTAATTATCTCATTCATTCTTTCAGTGGAAATAACCACACCACCCAAATGTGGTAAGGCGCCTCCACTTAATCCGGTACCGGCACCACGAGGTGTAACAGGAATTCTGTTTTCGTTACACAATTTCATGATACTGCTGATTTCTTCTGCCGTTTTTGGCTTTAAAACAACTCCTGGATAAAAATGCAAACTCTCCGTTTCATCATGGCCATATTTATACATCTCATCCTTTGAAGTGATGACATTCTCCGGGCCGCAAATTGACTGGAAATTATAAATAAGCGATTCTGACACTTTGCCCAATTCTTCTATTGTATTCATAAGTTTAATTTAAATAAATCGTCTTTATAAAATTCTACATTCAAAAGACTATCAACATAAGCAATAAACGATCGCAAAAGTAAAGACAATTTTAAGAAGGAAATTATTCTACTCCGATAGATCAGGAAAGACTCAAAAATAATCTCTTTTGCCCAGAATTTTTATTGTAAAGACTGATTTAATTTAATCCTAAAAAAGCAGTCGTAAAGGGTCAATATTTTACGATTTTCTAAAACAAAAGACGAATATTTAAATCCAGACAATCAGACGAAAAATGAAATAGAATCACCCATGATCCATTGAAAAAATACAATTCCACATTTTATATAAGGAAAGCAACTAATTGGCACTCTGTATTTTGTAAATTATAAATTTAATTCCCTAAATTTAATTTAATGAAAAAACAACTGATTATATCCCTGGCATTTCTAAGTTTCATTCTTGGCTCCTGCTCTGTTTCAAAAAATCTTGAAAAATCATCGAAGGAAGGAATATTAAAGAATCCGGCATTTGTTCCTGCATTTACAGGAATTAGTATCTACGAGCCGGCCACCGGAAAATATTGGTATAATCATTTGGAAGATAAATATTTTGTACCGGCAAGTAACACAAAATTAGTTTCGTGTTATACTGCCATGAAATATCTCGGAGATAGCATACCGGGAATTCAGTACAGGATTCAAAATGATTCCACAGTCATTATCCGTAGTACCGGGGATCCCACTTTTCTGCATCCCGATTTTAATAATCAACCTGTATTCGATTTTCTAAAAACATTTAAAAACATTCTGATTGAACGACCGGTTTTCGATCAGTTTCTTGGAAATGGCTGGTCCTGGGATGATTACCTTCAATACTATAGTGCACAAAGGAGCGCATTTCCCATTTATGGAAATATAGTGACAGTAAAATCAGACAAAGATGGATTAGACATTTCTCCGGAGTATTTCAGGCGAATTGGTGAGCAGTCAGAAAATCTAAATAATGGATTTGATGTGTTCAAAACCTGGGATGGTAATCAATTCATTTTCCGAAACGGAAATACAAAACGAAAAGAAATTCCTTTTGTACCGGATAATGAGACGCTGCTCCAATTATTAAAAGACACTTTAAAGTCTAACATTTCATTTATAGAAAATGCCGGGATCACCAATCAAATTATCTATTCTCAACCGGTAGATTCTATGCTTAAGCCGATGATGTATAGAAGTGATAATTTTTATGCAGAGCAATCCTTATTATTAGTAAGCAATCAGCTGTTGGGATATATGAATGAACGAAAAATAATTGATTCCGTTTTAAAATCAGATTTCAACGCTTTACCTCAAACTCCGAAGTGGGTAGATGGATCGGGATTAAGCCCATACAATCATTTTTCTCCGAAAGATTTCATCGATATCCTTCTTAAAATGAAAGATGAGTTTGGAATGGAACGAATTAAAGCCATCCTGCCCACGGGTGGAACGGGAACACTTGCTAATTATTATCAGTCAGACAGCGGAAAGATTTTCGCAAAAACGGGCACTTTAAATGGAGTGGTTGCACTGAGTGGTTTTCTATATACAAAGAAAAACAAACTACTTGTTTTTTCTATCATTGTCAATCACCATAACAGTTCTGCGACCACCATCAGACAGGGAATTGAACAATTTGTAAAAAATCTCCGCAAAAATTTCTAGGGAAGATTCATTTTGAAATTTACAATATATATTGTAGCTTTAGGATGAATGCAATTTTTAAGTATTATAAAGAATATTTCTTTTTTTGGGATCCGTGATCCCGAAAGGATATACTATTGCATATTCTTAAAAGCAGTCTTTAAGAAGTCTTTTGCTACAAACCACAAAGACTTTCAAACGATTGCCCTGCCCTATTTCAATTAGACGCAGGCACTCCAATCACCTTCTTGTTTTAACTGGACATTTTTTAAAAGAATCGAGGTATTTTTTTTGTAAAACACTGAAATTATTCTTTAACACCGGACTACTTTGTATAACAAACCCTATTAACCCAATTATAAAAACAAATAATCATGGCAGCAACTAACACAATTACCGTAAAAAATGATGTTTTACTTTTAAGAAGAGATCATGCTATATTGGATGAATATGTAAAAAATCTGCATGGTATGAAAGTAAATGAACGGGAAAACTTTGCCCGGCTAAGTGAAGAATTAGCCAAAGCCACCATCATTCCGGAAGAAAATTTTCCTGAAGACAGGGTTCGGATTAATTCAACCGTTTTAATCAAAGATTTAGACACCAACCGGGATATGTCATTAACCATTGTACTACCGGATAGTGCTGATATTAAACAAAGAAAGGTATCCGTATTGGCGCCTTTGGGTACAGCCTTGTTAGGCTTTAAAAAAGGAACTGAAGCAAGCTGGGAAGCTCCTGCCGGAAAAAAATCATTTAAGATAATGGAAGTTGATAATAGTATTCCTCATATATAATTTTTAAAAACAATCAAATGATATATAACACTGGATTTATACTTTTTATTCTTGCTGATATTATCCTTTTGATTTTTCTGATCACCTGGCTTATGAAGTATCAAAACAAAAAAGCCAGAAGTAGAACGATGAAAGAATTTGATGATTATGTGTTGAAGCATAACCTGATATTAGATAGAACTCAAACGCTCAATAAGAATATTATTGGACTTGACAGAGAACATTTAAAACTCATCTTTTTGGATCGAAAAAATAAATTAAATCCCGTAAGAATACATGATTTGGAAGGAATTCTTTCCTGTAAAACGATTAAATCCAGAAAAACAGAAAATAGCCATATTAAAAACATTTCTCTGGAAATTATTTATCAAAATCCGGATAAGGAAATAATCGTACTCCCATTTTACCAGGAAGGATATGATCAGTTTTATAAAATGATGCGGTTGGCCAAAAAGGCCCATTTCTGGGAAAAAACAATTAATCTATACAAGGGAGCACCTACTAGGGTGCAAGAAGTATATCAATAAAAAAGCCGGATTGGAATCACTTCACAATCCGGCTTTTTATTATCTGTTTTGAATTATTTACTCATTACTTCGGCCATTGTTTTACCAATATCTGCAGGACTAGCTACCACATGTACTCCGCATGCTGCAAGGATTTTCATCTTCGCTTCTGCCGTATCTTCTTCTCCACCTACAATTGCACCTGCGTGGCCCATTCTTCTACCCGGAGGTGCTGTTTGGCCTGCAATAAAACCCACAACTGGTTTTCTGTTATTCTCTTTGATCCAATAAGCTGCATCAGCTTCCATGCTTCCGCCAATTTCACCAATCATCACAATACCATCTGTTTCGCTATCATTCATGAAAAATTCAACTGCTTCTTTGGTCGTAGTACCAATTATTGGATCTCCTCCAATACCAATAGCAGTAGAAATTCCCAGGCCGGCTTTAGCAACCTGATCTGCCGCTTCATAGGTAAGAGTACCAGATTTAGATACAATTCCGATTCTACCTTTCTTAAAAATAAATCCAGGCATAATTCCTACTTTACATTCGTCAGCGGTAATAATTCCCGGACAGTTCGGACCAATTAATCTTGATTTAGAACCAACAAGGTAGTTTTTCACTTTTACCATTTCCTGAACTTGAATGCCTTCAGTAATACAAACGATTAATTCTATACCAGCATCGGCAGCTTCCATAATGGCATCTGCAGCAAACGCAGGGGGAACAAAGATAATGCTCACATCTGCACCTGTAGCCTTTACAGCTTCTTCTACTGTATTAAATACGGGCTTGTCCAAATGAGTTGTTCCTCCTTTATTTGGAGTAACACCACCTACTACATTTGTACAATATTCGATCATTTGGGTAGAATGAAAAGTCCCCTCAGTACCAGTAAATCCTTGTACCAATATTTTGACATCCTTATTAACTAATATTGACATGTAAATTATTTTAAGTTGCGCAAATATAAGAAAGTATGTGGCAGAAAGGAAAGCTATTCCCTTTATTATGATAAAAAACAGGAATTACCGTCTATAATACAACTTAAACGAGGATTTATTCTTTGATTTAAATGTCTCTTTTGGCAACTTTTGAAATCTCTTTGGATATATAAAGCTAAAAAAACCGACAAATCAATACCCGAATAAGAATAAAGAATTATCTGATAACGGCTCGTTGAAGCCTAATGATCTTTTGTGAACCCTAACAAAAAAAGTCTCTCCAATTATAGCATCCTTATCAAAAAGTAAATTCCTTAAGTAAATTGTCCTGAATTAGATAACTTGCGCACATGCAACAATATCTTGAACTTTTACAAAAAATTATCGACACAGGAGCAGATAAAGGCGATCGCACAGGTACAGGAACCAGAAGTCTTTTTGGTCATCAGATGCGGTTTAATTTAGCAGAAGGTTTTCCATTGGTAACAACAAAAAAGCTTCATTTAAAAAGCATTATCTATGAATTACTCTGGTTTCTCAAGGGAGATACAAATGTAGAATACCTGCAAAAAAACGGAGTAAAAATATGGGATGAATGGGCAGATGAAAATGGGAACCTCGTACCGGTTTATGGAAAACAATGGCGGAGCTGGGAAGGAGCTAATGGTCAAACGATCGATCAGGTTTCAGATTTGATTCACCAGCTAAAAACAAATCCAGACAGCCGCCGGCTGATTATTAGTGCGTGGAATGTAGCAGAACTCCCGGAAATGAAACTGATGCCCTGCCATTGTCTTTTTCAATTTTACACCTCTCCGGCGGATGAAAATGGAAAGCGAAAATTAAGTTGTCAGCTATATCAAAGAAGTGCCGATGTGTTTTTGGGAGTTCCTTTTAATATTGCTTCTTATGCCTTACTCACTTTAATGATTGCCCAGGTATGTGATATGGAACCCGGTGAATTCGTTCATTCCTTTGGGGATGTTCATCTTTATAATAATCATTTTGAACAGGCGCATCTGCAATTAAGCCGATCAGTTTTTCCACTTCCGACAATGGAGCTAAACAAAAATGTGAAAAATATTTTTGACTTTACTTTTGATGATTTCGAATTGAAAAACTATCAAAGTCACGGAAGTATTAAAGCTCCTGTAGCAGTATAGAATTTTTCAAAAATTTTCAAAACGATCATTTTGAAAGGATAATTTTGGAAAAAGAAAAACTATTTGCCATTAGATCCTTAAACGTGCAGACTGTTTTTTTATAAATAGTTGAAGAAAAAAAAATCAGACATCAAATTAATAAATATGCTCACCCACATTGTTGCCGCCTCAGAAAATAATATTATTGGAGTAGAAAATGGTCTTCCCTGGAGGTTGCCGGATGATTTTAAGTATTTTAAGAATAAAACTTGGGGAATGCCTGTTATTATGGGGCGAAGCACTTTTGAATCATTGAAAAAGGATTTACCGGGTCGCCTAAATGTGGTTCTGACAAAAAAGAAGGACTGGCGCGCAGAAAATGTGATGGTAGCTCATACGATTGAAGAGGCCATTGAGAAAGCCAAGCATAGTGAATCAAAAGAAATTTTTATAATTGGCGGCGGCGAAATATTTAAAGAAACTTTACCGATCGTTGGACGGGTATATCTTACACGAGTTCATACGGTTGTAGATGGCGACACATCTTACCCGACTTTAAATCCGGCTGAATGGGAACAAATCAAATCGGAGACCTTTCCGGCAGACGACAGAAACAATTATTCCTATACATTTGAAATGTGGGAAAGAAAAAAGAATTAATAATCCTGAATGTACACTCGTTTTCAATTAGCTAAAAAGTACATATCCTATTTCATTTCGGCTTCTAATGGCAAAGGACATGGGGTTCATTCTCCATTTGTATTTGATTTCATTATTCATGTATTAAATGATAAAAAAGAATACCCCTGTTATTCAGAAATTGAAAATTATCGAAAGGCACTTTTAAAAAATGAAAAAGTCATTGAAGTAGAAGATTTCGGAGCAGGCTCCACAATACTTCCCTATAAACAAAAGCGTTTAAAAGATATTGCATCCTCGTCCCTAAAACCCCGGAAATATGCACAATTACTTTTTAGAATAGCTCAATATTACAAATCTGAAACCATTGTCGAACTGGGAACCTCTCTGGGTATCACGAGCATGTATTTGGCTTCATCACCTGTTAATCCCGAAGTATACACGCTCGAAGGTTCCTCAGCAGTAGCTCAAGTTGCCGGTGAAAATTTCCAAAAGGCTCAACTGGACAACATTCAACTTTCTCTTGGGAGCTTCGAAAAAACACTACCGGATCTTATTCAAAAAATAACAAAAGCAGATCTATTATTTATTGATGGCAATCATCGGAAAAAAGCCACTTTGGAATATTTTGAACTGTTTTTATCCAGGAACACGAATGAGTCGATTTTCATTTTTGATGATATTCATTGGAGTAAAGAAATGGAAGAAGCCTGGCAGATCATTCAGGAACATCCGGCCGTTACCTTATCAATAGATCTCTTTTTTATAGGAATTGTGTTTTTCAACCCCCAGTTTAAGGTCAAACAACATTTTACAATCCGGTTTTAATTTGACTCATTAGATTAATAGGTACAAACCGCAACACTATTTGTAAGGTTCATTTGTCCTTTATGTGAGAGAAATATTCGTTTAGCTAATTACAGAGAGGTTTCTCGCACCTCATCGCAAATCGAAAGCAGGTAGAGGTTGGATATTCTTAATCTGCAAGAAACAAATTATAGGGAGATTTCAGTAAGCTTTACATTTAAAGAAAGGTTTCTCACAGATTACCACAGATGGAAGGCACGCAGATTCTCGCTGATCTTTATTTGCGAAAATCTGTGGGGTATAAATTCTATATGGATTTCAGTAAGCTTTACATTTAAAGATGGTTTCTCGCAGATTACCGCAGATGGAGGGCACGCAGATTCTCGCTGATCTTAATCTGCGTAAATCTGCGTATAAAATCCGCGTCAATCTGCGAGAAATAAATTCTAGATGGATTCAGTAAGCTTTACATTTAAAAAGATTCGCCTGATCTTTAGAGAAGCGTTCTAAAAGAATTCACCAACTAATTTTGACTACAATGTCATAATTACAGGCATAAAAAAAAGCCTGCAAAACTGCAGGCCTTCAATCGTATTAATACAAAATCGTTATTTACTGTTTGTCTTTCTGGGAGCTTGTTTCGCCGGCACATTTGCGGATACCTCACCCTTAAAATTTAGAAATTTCACATCAGAAGCGTTTGCAAACTTTACAGTTACTTGCTTGTTTACAGGTCCTAAATCAGCCGCATTATAGATAGCTTTAATGTACCCTGTTTTACCTGGAGCAATCGGAGCTTTTGTATAATCCGAAACTGTACAACCACACGATGGGTTTGCCTGGTCAATAATCAAAGGCTCATTACTGATATTTGTAACTATAA
>JBDSBN010000135.1:0-5582 GCA_039921585.1 Ginsengibacter sp.
GGTTTTTTCCTGATAAAAATATAATCATCCTGATTATATCTATAGCTTACCTGTGGTCGTAAAGTCCAAAACTTGTTCATCGGCAATACTTCGCTAGCGCCTCCAATGGCAGTTTGTACAATTTCTCTGGAATCCTTATCGGCCGGTGCCGCATAGAATGCGTTCGCGCCAAAATCATTGAATACATATCCTCCAAGAAAACTCAATGTTCTGGCTTTGCCAAGATCAATTTTATTTTGATAATAAATCTTTTCATTATTAAAGGCAGTATTATATCTATATCCGGAAGATTGAGCATGACTCAAAGAAATAAAATGTGCCACCTTTTCACTGGCAATGGATGCGGTCACATCTACACCATAACCGGCAAATAATTTTTGATTGCTTGTATCTTTCTTAAAGGAACTTCCTCCATAGACATTTACATCCACACCGGTTTCAGATGGTTGTTTGGTAATAATATTTATAGCACCATTCAAGGCATTAATTCCATAAATGCGGGCAGCAGCTCCTTTTAAAATTTCGATCCGTGAAATGGCACTCAGACTAACCGGTAAATTCATCATATTATGACCGGTTTGAGGATCGGTCATTTTAATTCCATTTACCAAAACAAGCGTTTGATCAAAAGTTCCGCCATCGATCCGGATATCTGCCTGAGTACCCCAGGGACCACGTTGACGAACATCAATTCCGGCAACATAAAACAGCAGTTCATGAATTGATTTTACGGGTAAGGATTGGATCACCACCTGGTCGATTACCGTAATGTTTCTGTTTTGTTGGGAAAAGGGAATTTGTATTCTATTAGACTGAATGGTAATCTCATTGAGTGTTTTAATAGAATCATTGTCGTTGAATTGCTGATCTGTATTTTGAGCATTTAAACAAATGCCTGAAAGACTCAGCGCGAAAAATAAAATGGATATTCTCTTCATATTTTTTAAAACTTTGGGCGCAAATGTAGCAGAACAAGTTATACAGAACAAAGGTTTATTTTTTACAGATGAGTGATCAATAATTAAAACTATTCCGGAATAATCTCATGAATTGCTACCTAAAAACCTGATTTATAAGGTCTTGAAGTCTTTATAAAATCTTGCTGCCTCGATTTTGCAACGAGTTGAAAACAGGAGATAAAATGCCTTTTCGCTCTTTTGTTTTTAAAAATTCACACTTATACCAGCAGTCATTATTTGTTTTAATTGCAGACCGGGAGAATCCTTATCTGGTCCAAAAAGTTTTACATCATCATCATAAATAAGATCGAGCCCCAGACTCGCAGAAAGAATTTTTGAAAGTTTGGCGGTAAACATATTGTTCATCATTACATCGACATTCTGAGGATTATTAGCGTAGTTCGAAAAAAGATCCAAACGACCTTTATAATGAATTATTTCATTCAGGTTTTTCATATATTGAATACTCGCAAATGCACCTATTTCATTTCTTACTTTTTTGCCGGGTGAAACACCATACGCACCTTCTGATGATAAAAAATCGTTTTGAACAAACGTCCACCGTGAGGTAATCGGCGAAACAAATATGGACAAACCTTCTGCCGGTTTATAATCAAGCCCCAAACTTATCAGCAAATAACCGGGAGCTATAAAATCAGATAATAGAGCCTTACTTCCATCTTTATTATAACGATATCCTTTGGAAAATTGTGAATGAAAATTTATAAGGCCTGCCAAACTCAATTTCGGATTTAATTCATAGCCCAACTTACTTAGAAAATCCATCCGGTCATCATTCTTTCGGGTACCCTGACTTGTGGTATTTACAATGCCGTAATTTAAATCAACTGTGTTATCCCAGCTATACCTTCCTTTTTTATACAAGGCATAATAGCCCAAGTAGGACCCTAATGAAAATGTAAAATCATCTCCGCCGGCAGCCCAATTACTCTGACTACCCTGGCCAACATTCAAATTAAATACACCTCCAGTTTTCCATACCTGACCACTATCTACCTGTTTCTCGCTTCCTTTTTTTGCAGTGGCCTTTTGTAACTCTTTTACAGTTTGATCCTGTGCAAACAGGCAAATCCCATTGCCCAAAAGGACAATCAGGAAGCAAATCATTTTCACTTTCAAATTCATAATATGTACATTTAAATTGCGTATGTGATTAGTGTATTCATGAGAATATTTATTCCTTTTCTGAACAAGATCAGATAAATTTAAGCAGGCCTACAAAAACGAATCAATCCTTATTACTCCCAGGGTTTCTTTCTGGATCGATCTAATTCTCTGATCATCTTTTCAAAATACCGGGTATATTTTTGCTGATGATCCCCCTTCAATAATTGCCTGAGCATATCCAAAAGTGCAGCCTGTATATAGGAATCTTCTTTTCCATAATGCCATATCGGAAAAATGCATTTTTCAAATAATTGCTTAAAACTCAAAGGAAGAATTTGTATTCTAAGAACTCCCTGATCATCCCTGTATAATGACTTTGGCTGTTTATACATTCTATATAAGAATAATTCTGCTAAAGAATGAATAGAAAGTACCGCTGTGCCGGGATCATTTATTCCCGGACTCAATGCCTTTAATGCCACTTCGGATAAATGAAGAAAGCCATAATCTGCATTGACACTGATTGGTTGACCGCTATAAAAATTAATTGCAGAGGAAATCTTTGTCTTAAATTCCTCATCAAGATGACTGGCTCCATAAACCTGCGCAATGCAAAAGCCTTTTAACAGGAAGGAAGAAGGCGGACATTTAATTTGTATATAAAGATCATTCTCAATCATAAGCGACATTAATTGACGCTGATTAATTTCCTGGAAATAACCGGATTCTTTGAGATGGATATCTATGGGAATTCCTTTTCCGGGAATAAATCCCTCCACTACTTCATCCAAAAACCAATTTTTCATTGTTTTCATTGCGTGATTTTGCACCCGATGAATGACGGTTTCATGTTTAACTGTTTGCGTGACATAGTCCAGGAAATAGATGAACAGAAAGATATCAACCACCGTTAATAAAATCAATAGGTAGATGCTCAATGCCGGCACATAAATACCACTACTAATATCCCGGATAGTGCTCAATAAAAACAAAGCATAGACAATCGTTCCGATATAAAAACCAAGAATCATTTGTTGAAACCGGTTTTCAATCATGCTGGTAAGCACTCGATTACTCATTTGAGAAGCCGCCTGATTCAAAACGATCATTACCATGGAAAAACTAAACACGGTTAATGAAATGATAGCTGCTGCCACTGTAGACACGATGGTACGTGCGGTGCTGGCATCTTTCAGGCTGATCCAGCTGGTTCCGGATTTAAGCTGCTTTCCCCATGTAGAAAAATCCAACTCAAGCATGCCCCAGGACAGAAATAGAAATCCAACAGCAATAATCGCCGGATAGAAGGCAATGCTCTCAGTAACTTTATTATAATAAACTTTAAAGTTGCGGCTAAACTTCATCTCTTTCTTTTACCGGTTCACGTATTTAAACTTGAATCTTACAAGTTCAATTTTGATTTTTACCTGGATATTAAAAGGGTAGGGGTCTTTATTCCTTCAATGTACTCATTCTTATTCTTGAGCAAAATGGGGAAGATAAAATCAGGCAGACTACATTTGGTTCTGAACATAACAAAAATTACTCCTGTTTTTTTTACATGGCAGAAATCCTAAAATATATTTAATCACTTTCACGATTACAAAACCATTAAAAAAATGGCAATATCAGCTAATACCTGATTTATGATCAATTATTTTTCATTTAAAAAGAAACCTGTCCGTATAAAGAAATGGAGAGAATTGGAAGAGCCAAATAAACTCCCCCATCATAGATAGCAGATTATACTGGTTGATCTAGAGAATACAAAATCATTCTTCAAAAAAAAATTCCGGAAAACCATACAAAAGGATGCTTTTCCGGAAATCATAGAAGGATAGGAAATATTATTATACGGCAAAACTGGTTCCGCAACCGCAACTTGTACTTGCATTTGGATTAGTGAAAGTAAACCCACGCGAATTTAACCCGCCTTCCCAATTGATCTCCATATTGGAAAGATATAAAAGATGAGATGGATTAATGATGCAGGAAATACCTTCTATTTCATAAATGGAATCTTTATCTGTTTTGTCTTCGAAGCCAAGCAAATAAGACATACCCGAACACCCGCCACCTTTAACGCCTATGCGCAAAAACTTACCTGCATTCTCTTCCAATTTTACTAAACGGTGCAATTCTTTAATAGCAGATGATGAAAAAGCTATCGGGTTTTGAGTCATTGTTTCCATAAGTATTCTGATTATTGATGATTCTAATTAGTTTAATTTGTACTTTTTAACTTTATAAAGCAGCAATCATTAAAATATCATTTTAATAAATGCTATCTATAATAAGATTTCTTCTTTACAAATACAAATTTACACCCTTTACTGTTGGATTGATTATTTTTGACGCAAATTTGTGAAATGACCATAGTCGAAACTGTTACAATTATTCTGCTTTTAGTTTTAATCCTTTCCATCGTATGGATGTTAACCGAATTCGCAACATTGAAAAAAGACCTGGGAGATACCCCACTTAAAATGGATCCGGAAACGCGCAGATTGCGTTTACAAGCCTATGAAAGGGTGACACTTCTTGTAGAGAGAATTGGTTTACCAAATGTATTATCGAGAACGGCTGCAAATGGTTTAAGCGCCCGGCAAATGCAGGGTGCGTTATCAGGGGAAATAAAGCAGGAGTATGAGTACAATATCAGTCAAAAGATATATATATCACCGGAAATATGGAAAGCAGTGAAAAATCTGAAGGAGCAAAATATTTATATCATTAATCAGGTTGGCGCCACCTTGCCTTCTAAGGCCACCGCACTTGATTTGAATAAACAAATAATTGATTTTCTTATAAACAACCCTAAATCCTCTATGCAGGATATGGTTCTTGAAGCCATTAATTACGAAGCTAAGAAACTGATGTAGCAGGATTTGTTTAAGTTTTCATCATGAAAAAAATAAAGACCGATTCCAATATTGAGATAAAAAAAGTATATCTACCCGAAGATCTTCCTTCCATAGAGGATGAATTGCCGGGAAAATTTCCTTTTACCAGAGGCGTCCGGGAAGATATGTATCGCGGAAGATTATGGACTATGCGACAATATGCTGGTTTTAGTACTGCGGAAGAAAGCAATAAAAGATACCAGTTTTTATTATCTCAGGGAGTAAGCGGATTAAGTGTAGCCTTTGATTTGCCTACGCAAATAGGATACGATAGCAGTCATGACCTGGCAGAGGGAGAAGTAGGTAAAGTAGGAGTAGCTATTGATACGATTGAAGATATGGAGGCACTGTTTAAAGATATCAAGTTACAGGATATTTCAACCTCTATGACGATCAATTCTACGGGATTTATTCTCCTGGCTTTTTATGTGGCTTTGGCTAAAAAGCAAGGTGCGGATCTGAGTAAAATTCAGGGAACTATTCAAAATGACATTCTGAAAGAGTATGCTGCCCGCGGAACGTATATATATCCTCCGCAACAATCAATGCGTATCATCACAGATGTATTTGAATGGTGTAGTAAAGAACTTCC
>JBDSBN010000136.1:0-7957 GCA_039921585.1 Ginsengibacter sp.
CAAACAATACGATATAAGCAAAACACAATAATGGGATCCAATAAGATTGATGAATGCCATATCCTTCTACAGAACTACCGGATTGCAAAAGATCTGCCAGCTTACCCTGAATGGGAGGGATAATACCTCCACCTAATATCATCATGATTAAAAATGCGGACCCTTGAGTTGTATACTTTCCAAGCCCCGCTATTGAAAGTGTAAATATAGCAGGCCACATAATGGAACAAAATAATCCACCACTTAAAAAGGCATAAACAGCCAGGTCTCCTTCTGTGAAAATTCCGATAGCCATAGAAATGACGCCGAGAAGTCCAAAAATGAGTAACATCCTGGCGGGCTTGTCTTTACTTGCATAGAAAGCTCCTATTTGTACCAAAACACAAATCACATAATAGTATAGAATGGATACATTGTACTGTGACAAAGCATTCACCCCCAAAACAATTAAAAACGCTACGAGTGGTACTACAAAAGTGAGAATTTGTTTGGTGGATGGTTTGAAATCAAAAGCAGATATGGAACCAACCCATCGGCCAATCATTAAACTTCCCCAATACATAGAAATAAATAAAGCCGCTTCAGAAGTTGAATGGCTTCCAAATGCAGGCTTGCTGATTAATTCACTTAAATTACTCACAATAGTTACTTCTGCTCCTACATATAAAAAGAGTGCAAGCATACCTAATACCAACTGAGGATATCTCATTGCTCCCCACCCTTCAGGTTTTTTAGAAGCGCGGTAATTAGAAATTAATAATCCAAAAATAACAACAGCCAGTGCACCAAACAGCCATTTCATCCGATAACTTTCCATATCCAGAATTGCTTCCTTAGATGCATTTGTCAGATCAACTTTATAACTATTAAAAACCGGTGCAAACATAACGATCAGCAAACCGGTCATGATTAAAAGGGAAGTAAGAGCTTTATTTGCTTTTTCAAATTTTTCAGTAGAAATTCCTTTGGGAACTTTTTTAGAAAAATGAAACAAAGTTGCCGCAGCAATAAAAAGTAATCCCACACAACCGTACAGGACCATGACTTTACTTAAGCCCAGACCGGCAATTTGTTCGTCAGTAACTGCTGCCGTTGTGCCAAATAAAGCAAATGCTACTACTAATGGACCGATCATTGTTCCAAAGGAATTGACACCGCCACCAAGATTTACCCTGCTGGCTCCGGTAGTAGGATCGCCGAGCATAATAGCAAAAGGTTGGGCCGCTGTTTGTTGCAGTGAAAATCCAAGAGCTACAATAAATAACCCTACCAACATTCCTGTAAATAGATTGGCATTAACGGCTATAATCATCGAAGCAGCTCCCAGGGCGGAGAATAACAATCCATAAACGATACTTTTTTTATATCCCCATTTCGCAACGAGGTCTTTACCTCCAAAAGCTCCATAAGCGAATAATGCAAGAGCTCCTAAATAATAAGCACCGTAGAACGCAAAATCAATTAACTGACTTTGAAACTGGTCAAGATCAAAATAATGTTTACAGAATGGAATGAAAATACTATTTCCTGCTGCTATAAAGCCCCAAAAGAAAAAGACAGTAATTAACGTGGTTAATGCACCGTAATTCGTTGGTTGCAAAGGTCCCGAAGCAGGATTAGTTGAAGTACTCATTTTCATGGATGGTGTTGCCATTGATGTGTATATTTTTTGGGATGAAACTAAATGTTCTTTTTACAAAAAAAGAATATTTATTTTTAAAAATGGTTTGTTTTATTGCAGTCGGTTTAAAATGCTTACATGCTGAATAAAGTTTTCAGTGGTTTAAAATAATTTTCAAGGTATCATTTTTTATTTGATTAATAATTTCTGAAGAAAGAATGGTCGTTAAAATAAAACTACTTATTTTCAACCTATGGAAATAATTCATGTAAGTGCGGAATGTTATCCGGTAGCCAAAGCTGGTGGTTTAGGCGATGTGGTAGGAGCTTTGCCAAAATATCAAAACAAGCTAGGACATATAGCTAAAGTGGTCATGCCGATGTATAAAACCGCTTTTTTGTACAAAAATAAATTTGAAGTAGTACATAAAGGTTCCTTCGGAATGGGTAATTATTGGCTGGAGTATACGATTATCAGGGAGGAAAAAAATGTACTCGGATTTGATTTGTATCTGGTAGATATATTTGGTCTGCTGGACCGGGAAAAAGTTTATGGGTATGATGATGATCAGTTGCGTTTTCTGGCTTTTCAAATTGCCGTAGTGGACTGGCTGAGTAAATGGCAGCACCGTCCGGATATTGTTCATGTGCACGATCATCATACAGCTTTGATTCCATTTATGATGCAAAACTGCTATGCCTATCAAAAACTTTCTTCCATTAAAACTATTTTGACGGTTCATAATGCGCAATATCAGGGATGGATGAATTGGGATCAGGCATATTTTCTTCCGGATTATGATAAATGGAAAAGCGGAATGTTGGAATGGAACAATATGATTAATCCACTTGCCAGTGGCATTAAGTGCAGCTCGAAAGTAAATACTGTGAGTCCGGGATATTTGCAGGAATTGCTTACTGAAGCGAATGGACTGGAGCAGCTTTTTGAGTACGAAAAAGGGAAATGTTACGGGATCTTAAATGGAATAGATACAGAAGTTTGGGACCCTGAGACGGATTCTTATATTGAGGAAAATTATTCCGTAGATAATTTTAAAGAAAAGAAAGAAGCGAATAAAGAAATACTTTGCACACAATTTAACCTGGATCCGGCAAAACCTCTGATTGTATTTATCGGAAGACTGGTTGGAGAAAAAGCAGCAGATCTTCTGCCTCAGGTTATTGGAGATAGTATCTATTATATGGAAGGAAGTATGAACTTCCTGGTGTTAGGAAGCGGAGAAAAAGAGGTAGAAGCAAGATTGTCAGATATGCAAAGTCATTTTTTCGGGTATTACAATTCGATGATTGGATATAATGAAAAATTGAGCCATCAAATGTATGCCGGAGCAGACTTTTTATTAATGCCCAGCAGAGTGGAACCTTGTGGGCTCAATCAAATGTATGCTCTACGTTATGGCACGATTCCTATCGTAAGGCGAACAGGTGGATTGAAAGATACAGTGATTGATTATGGAGAGAAA
Source organism: Ginsengibacter sp. (assembly GCA_039921585.1). Taxonomy (GTDB): domain Bacteria; phylum Bacteroidota; class Bacteroidia; order Chitinophagales; family Chitinophagaceae; genus Ginsengibacter. Next base: position 3,105 of record JBDSBN010000136.1, read on the forward strand.
GATGGATTTGGAGTGTGCTTTAATAATGCGACAGTTGGAGAAATTTCCAATGCTATTTATCGGGCTGTTCATTTATTTAATAATCAGGAACAAACGAATAAAATTATCAAACAAATCATGCAAATAGATCATAGTTGGGAAAAAAGTGCAGAAATTTATATTAACTTGTACAATGCGTAAGCAACTGTTTTTTACAATGAGAAGTATTAATTGACATTTAAAAATGAGCTATAATGGAAAATAACATGTGGATTAGCCAATCCTTAATTACAATGATTTTAGGTGGAGGTGCCGGAACGCGTCTTTATCCACTCACAGATAGCAGGAGTAAGCCTGCAGTGCCTATTGCGGGGAAATACAGATTGGTAGATATACCTATTTCCAATTGCATCAATTCTAATATCAACCGGATTTTTGTACTCACACAATATAATTCCGCTTCGCTTAATAAGCATATAAAAAACACGTACCAGTTTAGTCAGTTCAGTAATGGTTTTGTGGATATTCTGGCGGCAGAACAAACGCCGGATAACCCAAAATGGTTTCAGGGAACGGCGGATGCTGTTAGGCAATCAATCAGGCATTTGGCCAATTATGAATTTGAGCATGTCCTTATTTTATCCGGAGATCAGCTTTATCAAATGGATTTTGGCCATATGTTTCGCACGCATGAAAAAAACAATGCAGACATAACGATCGCAACAATTCCTGTGACAGAAAGCGAGGCAACTGAATTTGGGATTTTGAGATCGGATGAGGATAGCAGAATCGTATCCTTTATTGAAAAACCCGGATATGATTTGTTGCCGGATTGGGTAAGTGATACAAAAGAAGAAATGCAGGGTCAAGGCAGAAATTATCTTGCTTCAATGGGGATCTATCTTTTTAAGAAACAAGTGCTGATGGATCTTCTTAAAACGCACCATGTAGAGGCAAAAGATTTTGGAAAAGAAATTATCCCGTCTGCTATCAATGATTATAATGTATTTAGTTATCAATATAGCGGGTATTGGACAGATATCGGAAATATCTCTTCCTTTTTTGAGGCCAATCTGGGTTTAACTCAGGAGCTACCCTTATTTAATTTGTTTGATAATGATCGAAAGGTATACACCCGCCCACGAATGCTGCCACCAGCTAAGATTAGTGGTACTACAATTATAGATACCATAGCTGCAGATGGTTGTATCATTCATGCGCAAAGAATTGAGAATAGTGTGATCGGAATTCGGACACGTATTGGGTTAAATACACAAATTTACCGGTGCTATGTCATGGGAACGGATTATCATGAAACCATTGAAGAAATGGCTTTTGCATTTGAAAATAACCTCCCAAAAATTGGCATTGGCGACAACTGTTATATTAATAATGCAATTATTGATAAAAACTGCCGGATAGGAAATAATGTGCGGATTAATGGAGGGGCTAATTTAGAAAATACGGATCACGAATTATATACAATTAAAGATGGGATCATCGTGGTTAAAAAAGAGTCTGTACTCCCGGATGGATATGTGATTGGAAATGCATAATTAATTCCTGAATAAATCATTTTAAAACCGTCAGCTTTATTTAAAAAGGCTGACGGTTTTTTTTTGGATCATTTTGGATTTAATGGAAAAAATGGATCGTTCAATACACCATTGAATGCGACAAGCGATTGGATAATTCTTGTAAGATTTATGGAGAAATGATTCAGCTGCTGTTTAATCAACCATTTGAAGAGGTACAACATAACATCTGACATTAAAAAATTGCTTGATTCTTTAATTTTTGTCCGATCAAATTTTGTTGTATTTTTAACAAGGTGTAATTTTTACACATACTTTTAAACTAACTCCATGTCATCATTACATCCGGTTCCAAAACATAGGCTCTCTTTTCGCCAGATTATTAATATGAGTTTTGGATTCTTTTGAATCCAGTTTGGTTTTGCTTTACAAACTGCAAATGTGTCCAGGATATTTCAAACCTTAGGAGCAGAAATGGATGAGATCGGATATCTGTGGATTGCGGCACCTGTCACTGGATTATTGGTTCAACCAATCGTGGGATATTTAAGCGACAGGACCTGGAATCCGCGATGGGGCAGAAGAAGACCATTCTTTTTCCTGGGAGCAGTTTTTTCTTCGCTGGCTTTATTTGCCATGCCTCAGGCTACCGTTTTGTGGATGGCAGCAGTATTACTTTGGGTGTTGGATGCCAGCATAAATATTTCCATGGAGCCGTTCAGAGCTTTTGTAGGAGATAAGTTACCTGATTCCCAACGCACGACAGGTTTTGCTACCCAAACATTTTTTATTGGTTTGGGTGCGGTGATTGCTTCTTTGTTACCTTATATTTTCACCAATGTTTTTAATATTAGTAATGTGGCGCCCGAAGGGCAAATAGGAGATTCCATTAAATACTCTTTCTATGTGGGAGCTATTGTCTTTTTCGCTTCTGTACTTTGGACTGTAATTAAAAGCGATGAACTTCCTCCTGAAGATATCGATGAATGGAAAAAGGAGATGGCAGAAACGAAAGGGTTTATGAATGGGTTCAAAGAAATTTACCGGGGGATTTTTTCCATGCCTAAAACGATGGTCCAATTAGCAGTAGTTCAATTTTTTACGTGGTTTGCTTTTTTTTCTATGTGGATCTATACCACACCGGCAATTGCTCAAAATGCGTATGGTACCATTGATACTACTTCTAAAGCTTATCAGGATGCGGGTGATTGGGTAGGAGTGATGTTTACTGTGTATAATGGAATTTCTGCGATCACTGCTTTTATGTTGCCTTTCCTGGCAAAGTTTATTACCAGGAGATATACGCATCTTATTTGTCTGGTTATTGGCGGATTGGGATTAATTTCTCTTTTCTATATTAAATCTCCGACGATGTTGTTGTTTCCGATGATTGCAGTAGGACTGGCCTGGTCATCGACACTTACCATGCCTTACGCAATATTAGCAGGTTCGTTGAAGCCTTCAAAAATGGGATTTTATATGGGTGTGTTTAATTTCTTTATCGTTATTCCACAAATTTTAGCTTCTATTATTTTAGGCTTCATTGTAAAAAATCTTTTTGCAGATCAGGGAGTATATGCCTTATTAATCGGAGGTATTGCGATGGTTCTGGCAGGCTTATTAAATTTCATAGTGGAGGATTCTCCAAAGCAGGTTTTACAGTCTGAGACGATCATCCATTAAATTTATATCCTAAAAGGACAACTATGAACTCAGGAACAACTCCCGAAAATAATTTTCATTTCATTTGCCTACGGCAAAAAAATCAATTCAAAATGTTTAAATATACTTTCTCCCTGATCGTTTTTCTGTTTGTATGCTTTGGATCATTTGCACAAAAGAATATAGATGTGTATCCCACAAATTGGTGGGTAGAAATGAAAAATCCGGAGTTGCAATTAATGTTACATGGCACTGAAATAGTGAAGAACGGAAATTATACTATTGACTATCCCGGAGTAACCATTAAAAAAATTCATAAGGTTTCAAATCCCAATTATATTTTCATTGATCTGGTAATTGAAGAAAATGCGAAACCAGGAATTCTGAAAATAAAAGCAGGTAAATACGTTCTGCCATTTGAACTCAAATCCCGCAGGGAAGGTAATGGCAGTCAGTTTGCTCAGGGAGTTAACTCTTCTGATCTGATGTATTTAATAATGCCCGACCGTTTTAGTAATGGAGATGAATCCAATGATCGGGTGCCGGGTATGCGTGATCAATCTTTAAACAGAGATTCTATTTATCATCGTCATGGAGGAGACTTAAAAGGAATTCAAAACCAACTTGATTATTTAAAATCATTAGGTGTAACATCTATCTGGCTTAATCCCATAATAGAAAATGACATGCCGGATCGCACAGAACATGGGTATGCTTTCACCAATCATTATAAAGTAGACAGGCGTATTGGCGGACCAAAAGCTTATAAAGAACTTATTGACGCAGTACATAAAAAAGGGATGAAAATGATACAGGATGCGGTGTACAACCATATTGGAAAATTTCATTTTACCGTTTTAGATCCGCCTATGGACAATTGGTTGAATCACTGGCCGAAGTATACACAAACAACCTATAAAGAACAGGTACTTTTTGATCCATATGCCAGTAAGAATCAAATAAAACAAATGAGCGATGGCTGGTTTGTTCCCAGCATGCCTGACCTGAATCATAAAAATAGTTATGTAGAGAAATACCTGATCCAGCATGCTATCTGGACAATTGAAGAATTTGGAATTGATGGATGGAGAATTGATACATATGCCTACAACGATCTGGATTTTATGAATCGTTGCAATCAGGCATTAATGGATGAGTATCCAAAGCTGACGATGTTTGGTGAAACCTGGGTCCACGGTGTAATCAATCAGAGCTATTTCTGTGAAAATAATTTTGATATTCCTTTTAAAAGCAATTTGCAGGCTGTGACGGATTTTCAAACGTTATGGGGAATTACAGATGCATTAACGAAGGATTTTGGATGGAATGATGGTGTCAACAGATTGTATACTACTTTGGCGCAGGATTTAGTGTATAAAGATCCTATGAGAAATGTGATTTTTCTGGACAACCATGATATTTCCCGTTTCTTTTCTGTAGTAGGAGAGGATACATTGAAGTATAAGGCGGGCCTTTCCTGGCTTTTAACCAGCAGAGGCATCCCTCAATTATATTATGGTGCCGAGATAGGGATGACGGGAATCACTTCACCACATGATGGATTTTTACGGGAAGATTTTCCAGGAGGTTGGAAAAGTGATCAGATGAATAAATTTATACCTGCCGGTCGCACGGCGAGGGAAGAAGGAATTTGGCGGCATATATCCACACTGGCTA
>JBDSBN010000137.1:0-6401 GCA_039921585.1 Ginsengibacter sp.
ATTGCACGAACCTATTGGAGTTGTTGGTGAAATAATTCCTTGGAACTTCCCAATGTTAATGCTAGCTTGGAAAATTGCCCCAGCTTTGGCAGCAGGTTGTACTGCATTTGTTAAACCAGCTGAACAAACTCCTACAAGTGTAATGATGTTAATGGAATTGATAGGTGATATTTTACCTCCAGGTGTATTAAACATTGTAACTGGTTTTGGTGCAGAAGCTGGTGCAGCACTAGCTACATCTAAGCGTATTGCAAAACTTTCTTTCACTGGTTCTACTGAAACAGGACGTAAAGTTTTACATAATGCAGCAGAAAACATTATTCCGGTAACAATGGAATTAGGTGGTAAGTCTCCAAACATTTTCTTCCCATCAGTAGCAGATCATGACGATGATTTTTATAGCAAAGCTATTGAAGGTGCATTAATGTTCGCTCTTAACCAGGGTGAGATCTGTACAGCTCCATCTCGTATTTTAGTTCACGAAGATATCGCTGACGATTTTATTGCAAAAATGCAAGAGCGTTTAAGTGCTATTAAAACAGGTAATCCATTAGATCCTGAAACAATGATTGGCTCTCAGGTATCTAAGCCTCAATTCGAAAAAATCCTGAACTATATTAAGATTGGAAAAGAAGAAGGTGCTGAAGTATTAGCTGGTGGTGACGCTGGTAACTACGAAGGAGAACTTTCTGAAGGATACTACATCCAACCAACCGTATTAAAAGGTAAAAACAATATGCGCGTGTTCCAGGAAGAAATTTTTGGACCAGTGGTAGCCTTAACTACTTTCAGTTCTACTGAAGAAGCAATTGAAATTGCCAACGATACTCCTTACGGATTAGGTGCTGGTGTTTGGTCTCGTGATGCGCACGAATTATACCAGGTACCACGTGCTATTCAAGCCGGAAGAGTTTGGGTAAACCAATATCACACATATCCTGCTCACGCACCGTTTGGTGGAGTTAAAGAATCAGGATTTGGTCGTGAAAATCATAAAATAGCTTTGGATCATTACAGTGTTGTAAAAAACATGTTGATCTCTTACGACAAAAAACCAATGGGATTCTTTTAATGGAACTTCATAAAATAAGTTGATAATAAAACCCCGGGATTCCCGGGGTTTATTATTTTTATACAAGCTCTTTTCTAAAAACATTTTGGATGGAGTTCAGAAGATCTCCGAAAGAAAGAAAATGTCTAAAAAATCATTTCCCTAAATTTTTATCCGGTTAAAAACCTTCTTTCAATTGCTAACTACCCAAGTATGTTTGATTATTTTAGGAAAATTAATTGTTGATGGCATGTATTATTTTCTTTAATGCGATTTCTCCTTCTTTCATAACGGGTAAAAAAGGCCAGATATGAGGCATTCTCTCTCCTATAAATACCTCCATATCAACTTTAGCATCGATCATCTTTTGAACGGTTATTTCCTGGTCAGGAAAAGTAATATCATGTTCCGCTAAAAATAAAATTGTCTGAGGAAATTTTTGAAAGCTCCCATTGATTGGAGATATCCTGACATCACTCAAATCATTATTTTCAGCGCACATTTTTTTTGCACTTAATACTCCAATTCTGGACAACATAGGGTCCAACAGATCTATGTTGTTTATTTTAGGGTTGGACATTGTTGCATCCATCACAGGCGAGACCAGGATGATTTTGCGTGGTAATTCAATTTCTTTTTGAATAAGTCTTTGAATAAGTGCTGTGATTAAAGTTCCTCCAACTGAATCTCCTATAAGAAGGATATCATTCGCATTAAATTTTCCCAATGCAACTTCATACACTAAATCTATGTTTTTTGATATTTTCATAATCCCATTCTCCGGAGCTTTTGGATAATTACACATCCAAACTGTATGATCGGTTTGCTCAACAATCTCCTGAATGGTATCCCAATGATGTTTTGCGGGTCCTGATACAAATGCACCTCCATGAATAAAAAGCAATAATTTTTTGGATAGTTTATTTTGTTTCACCTCAGTAATTAAGGTGTTTGCTATTTTAAAGTTGTGTGTTTTATTTATTCTGAAAAATTTCATTTTTGGAGAATAGACATCTTCTTTTCTTAATTTTTTAAAGTCTACAGGATCTTTGCTAAAATCTTTTTTTATGCCTTTTAGCTTAAGAATAAATAAGATTACATAGTAGGATAGGCTTTGTTTCATTTCTTCATTAAATTTATTAATAGCGTTCTGTTTGGGTATCAGCTGAAACCTATCGCACGCACGAATCATTTTCTCTGGTGACTGTTTTAGGATAATCTACAAAGATATTTTACGAAGGCACGATACAGAAATCTCCCGATCGTTCATGTTCATATGTGGCCATACATCTATCTATCACTGCCCTACACCCTCGCTATATTGCGCTTTTGTCAGTCATGTTTTGGTTCCGGTAAATCAAAATATTCTCCTTTCGTTTTATTAAATGTTTCAGATAAAATAGCAAAGTTTTCCGCTGTTGGTTTTAGATCAATGTATTTATCAATAATACTTCGATGCTTGTAAATAATAAATGTGTTCTCCACATTCGGATTAATTTTATTAAGATTGGCTTCCGTTCTTGTATCCGAAAAAGAAGGAACAAAAGTCAACGCAACCTTTTTAAGATTTAACTCTTTTCCAACCTGCTCCAATTCGCTTTGCCGTGTTTCTTTGCTATATGAATGGTCATTCCCATATACGAAGTAGGCTTTCAAATATTTTTGCCTGCGAATACTCTCGTCCTCCAGATATAAAAGCCATTTTTTTATTTCTTCCCAATTGGGATTATTTCCAACAAAATACACAATCCCGTGATAGCGTCCATACTTACACACCGGACAGGCTTGTGAACCCTTATCCGGACCAAATGCATGGAATGGAATAAAGGATGGTTGATCCTCGCCGATATTTAAACCAGAATGTTTTTCGCTGCTTATTTTTTTGGGATAATTGGGAATATTTAATCCCAAAACAATATCGTGTTCAGCAATTTGAATATCGCCTTTTAACAATATCCTGACTAACCCACTACCCGCACGATTTTTCTGAGGATGTTTTTTAAGATAAGGAATTAAAAGTTTGTCGTCATCAAAGTTAATGTCATCCGTATAATATTCATTTTCCACATCCGGTTCCTTAATCGAAAAATGAATATGAGCGGGTAAAACATCCTTTGGATAAGGGCCAGGTCGTATTGTATATATCGCATACTTTCCGTCCTTACCCGTTTTGCTCCATCCACGAATATGACCGTGCCTTCTCGCTTTTTCGTCCATTTCTGGTTTTGGAGTATAATAACCATTATTGTCTGTCTGCCAATAATAAACAACCACATTCCCGGCAGGTGTTTTACCGTCAAGGTTGTACACTGTACCTGTAACAATAAGTTTCTGACCAATTTCTGTCCATCCTTCACTTGTATCAACCGCACCAATATTATCGGGCATTCCAACATACATTATTTCACAGCCATCGCAACCACCTCCAACTGTTTTGGATTTTTCAGTTTTGTTTCGTGATGTTTCACGTTGATTGTTTTTTATCTGCCCGTTACAACTTGTGAGAAAGTTGAGCAGGATTAAGAAAAGTCCGGAATGATATAGTTTCATATCTGTGATTTTTCTGTTGGACAAAATGTTGGCCGATCATAAAACGGATCGATTATCAATTTTGATAGATCCATTTTCATTATAAAAATCGGATTCTTTGAAAAGATCGATCGCTATACACCCATCCATTTTGTAGTGCATGTTTCAGAAACATGACGAACTGAAAACATTCTTAAAATTAATACATTTTTCCGTGCTCTGCGATGCACCTGAGTATTTGAACTCACCAACCACTCAACTTCCTTAAGTATTTATAACAAAAGAGAAGCATTAAGCTTAATTACACTATCTTCAATATGTGTATTTCAATGGATTACAATTACAACCTATTTTAATCACTAATAACAAAGATTCCTAAACGTAAACTGCTAATAATTATATCATCATAAAAACTAAATTCAAAATTTTTGATCATGGGCGAAAAACATCAAGTGCACAACCTCATTATTCTGGACGAAAGCGGATCAATGCAATCGATTAAAACAACAATCATTCAGGGTTTTAATGAAATAGTTCAAACTGTAAAAGGCATTGAAAAAGAATTTCCGGAGCAGGAGCATTTTATTTCTTTATTGTCATTTAATGGATTTGGAAATAAACTCCTACATTTTATTGATCCGGTAAAAAATCTTGAATAAATTGATGACCAAAATTATCGGCCATGTGCAACAACCCCATTATATGATGCAATGGGTTTTAGTATAAACAAATTGAAGCAGGTATTAGAAAATCAGAAAGATTACAATGTTCTTGTGACCATATTAACCGATGGAGCAGAAAACGCCTCAAAAGAATATTCTGGAACGACCATTAAAACATTAGTGGAAGAATTAAAACTTCAAAACTGGACATTTACTTACATTGGTGCAGATCACGATGTAGAAAAAATGGCCTCTTCCATGTCCATTGCAAACACAATGACATTTGAAAAAAATGAGAATGATATGAAAAAAATGTTTTCCCTGGAAAAAGAAGCTCGTTTAGCGTATAGTTTAAAAATCCGTAAACACGAAGACACGAATTCTGACTATTATAATCCGAAAGATGAAAAAAATGATCCTCTAAGCTTTTAGCCATATATTGGCGGTTTTACTATATAAAAAAACGTATGACAAAACTGATTTCTTTCTTTATTACAATCTTTATTACCAGTAATATAATTGCTCAAACGGATAATTATTCGACAGCTATTGATCATTTCCAAACGAATTATAACAATCAGAATTACAATGAAATCTTTGAAAGTTTTTCAACGGAAATGAAGCAGGCTTTACCTCTTGAAAATACCAGGCAATTTATAATTGGATTGAAAGCTCAGGTCGGTAATATGCAAAGGAAAGAATTCATCCAATATCAACAGGGAACGTACGCAACGTATAAAACAACCTTTGAGAAAGCGATTCTGGCAGTAAATATTTCACTTGATAATCAAAATAAGGTAAACGGACTTTTCATTAAACCTTTTGAAGAACCAAAGAAAATAGAAAGTAAGATCGTGAACGTTTTGCATAACTATCCAAAAGAAATTGCAGAAATCCTTTATTCAAAATCCAAAGATTTTCCAAATAACACACAGCTTTCCATTGCAGTTATACAAGCGGGCAAAACGAATTATTATGGAATAATAAAAAAGAATGATTCCATAAAACCGATTTTAAATCAAAATAAAGTTTTTGAAATCTGTTCTATTACAAAAGTGTTCACAGCAACTGTTTTAGCCTCATTGGCAACGGATAAAAAGATTAAATTGACGGATCATATCCACTCCTATTATCCGTTTACTTTTAAAGACGGTATTAAAATAAGTTTTCAAAGTCTGGCAAATCATACTTCCGGATTACCCCGATTACCAGAAAACTTGAACTTAGTAAATGAAAATGATCCGTATAAAAATTATGGCAAATCAGAACTGGAAGAATATCTTAAAAACATGCTAAAACCCCGCAATGATTCTCTAAAAAACTATGCCTATTCAAATCTGGGTGCAGGCCTGCTGGGACACACACTTGGTTTATCTCAAAAATCCAGTTTTTCGGAATTATTGCAAAAAAGAGTTTTTGATAAATACAACATGAACCAATCATATACAAATTTTCAGAACCTGGGAAACAATCTTGTAAAAGGATTCAATCCAAACGGAGAAAAAGTATCTAACTGGCATTTTGATGTTTTGTTTGGCGGTGGCGGAATATTATCCACAACCGCGGATTTGGCAAAGTTTGCACAGGCACAATTAAATCCGAAAAACAAAGAACTTGCATTAACCAGAAAAGCCACGGCTGTGGTTAATGAAAACATGAAAATTGGTTTAGGCTGGCACCTCTTAAATTTTGAAAAGGAAGAGGAATTAATCTGGCACAATGGTGCTACAGGCGGGTATACTTCATCCTTGGCCATCAATATAAACCGGAATATAGCAGTCATTATTTTATCAAATGTTTCAGCATTTCATCCCAAGATGGCGAGCATTGATAGTATATGCTTTGAACTGATAAAGAGCTCGGATATCAATCAACAGTAGTTGATACAAACTGGTGAATATACTAACCAAGAAAGCAAGTCCAGCAGAAATCATCATTCTTTGAATCAATATCAGAGATGTTTAGCCGGAAATTTATTTTGTATCTCATTAAACTAATAACTTTAGAGCAGTCAAACCATTACTCAAACGTTACCTATGAAAAAGTTATTTACCACAGTGCTTGTCAGTTTCCTATGCTTCTTTTTTATTGCCTGCAAAAAAAATCACTCTCAGAATAAACCCGGAGAAAAGGAAATTACATCACCGGCTCCATTAACC
>JBDSBN010000138.1:0-4943 GCA_039921585.1 Ginsengibacter sp.
GCCAATCGCCAAAAGCCAATCGCCAACAGCCAACAGCCAAAAGCCAATCGCCAACAGCCAATCGCCAACAGCCAACAGCCAACAGCTCATCACTCCATACTCTGCGCCACCAATTCAGCCAAATCCAACACCTCCACATCTTCCCTTTCATTTTCTTTTACGCCGTCGCTGAGCATCGTCATGCAAAAAGGACAATTAGAGGCAATGATTTTAGCTCCTGTACCAATCGCTTCTTTGGTACGTTCTGTACTCACCAGAGTGGTTCCGTTTTCTTCTTCTTTAAAGACCTGTGCACCGCCGGCGCCACAACATAATCCATTGCTTTTGCTGCGTTTCATTTCTACCAGCTCCACATCAATCGCTTCCAATACTTTTCTTGGCGCTTCATAAATATTGTTAGCGCGACCAAGATAGCAGCTATCGTGATAGGTGATTCTTCTTCCTTTAAAAGTGCCGTTTTCTTTCATCACGATCTTTCCCTCATCAATCAATTGCTGTATCAGTGTGGCATGGTGGATCACCTCGTAATCACCTCCAAGAGCCGGATATTCATTTTTAAAAATATTGAAGCAATGCAGACATGCAGTCACGATTTTTTTAATGCCATAATTTTTAAATAATTCAATATTTTGATAGGCCATCATCTGGAAAAGAAATTCATTTCCTGCTCTGCGTGCCGGATCTCCATTACACATTTCTTCTTTTCCTAAAATGGCATAATTCATTCCTACCTTATTCAGAATAGTGGCAAAGGCTCTGGTAATTTTCTGCGCACGTTGATCATAACTGCCAGAACATCCGACAAAGAAGAGAACATCAGCTTGTTTATTTTCAGCCAGCATCTCCGCCATGGTTGGTATATGCATCATTAAAGTTTTTATGCAGCTAAAATACAACAAAGAATTTTCTTTTGCCGTATCAGAGTTAAAGGTTTACACTTATTTTTGTTCGCAATATAATTTGGAGAATTTTTCCATCACACATAGATCTGTATAAAGTTGAATCTTATTAAAAAATTGACGAACTGGGAACTATGGCCTTTTAAATTATTATATGCGCCGATAACTCCCGTATGGTTTTGGTATTCTCTTCGTGCCGGCTCATTTTGGTTTTTTACAGCAAGTAATCCCAAACTTACTTTTGGAGGAATGGATGGTGAACCCAAGGAAGAAATGCATGAATTGTTGCCACCGCATTTGCGCCCCAACTATTTTAATGTAAAACCCGGAAAGGATTTTTCCGAAGTGCAAAAAGAATTACTTCTCAAAGGAATTCAATACCCATTAATCGTAAAACCGGAAATTGGCGGTCAGGGAATTTTGTTCCGAAAAGTTGATGACGAAGATCATCTTAGAACCTATCATGAAGAAATTCCTGTCGAATATTTTATCCAGGATTATGTATCCTATCCATTGGAAATAAGTCTGTTTTACTACCGCTATCCGAATGAAAAGAAAGGAACGATTTCCGGTTTTCTGCAGAAAGTGCCTTTGCATGTAATCGGAGATGGACAAAGTACTCTGGAACAATTAATCATGGCGAATTCCAAATCCAAAAAGCGACTGGAAGAATTACGCACAAAACATGGAGGGAATTATCAAACGATTATTCCTGCCGGCGAAAAATATATGTTAAGCCATGCAGGGAATCATAATCGGGGAGCACATTTTATCGATCTTAGTAGTGAAATAAATGAAGATCTTGTCAATATGCTGGATAAAATCAGCCATGGAATAAATGACTTTTTTTATGGCCGGTATGATATCATGTGTAACTCAATTGAAGAATTAAAAGAAGGAAAAAACTTTTTTATTCTTGAATATAATGGTTGTGGTGCGGAGCCAAATCATATTTACGACACCGGATATTCATTGGGAGAAGCTTATAGAGAAATATTAAAACATTGGAAAGTTCTTTTTGAGATTAGCCGCTATAATCATCGGCAGGGAGTTCCATATTGGCCATTTTTAAAAGGTGTCCGTTTTAGAAAGCAAACGAAAGACTATTTTAAGATCATCAGCGAGGCTGATAAACGAATTCCTTAAATTTCTTTCATTTAAACTTAAAATTATGCATACCAAACTCTTCTTCATTTTTTTACTGTTTTGCTCCTATACTCATGCGCAAAACTATGTCCCTGTAGATGAAGGAAGTGAAGTTCGTTTTACCATTAGAAACTTTGGTTTCAATACCTCGGGAAATTTTAAAGGAATAAAAGGGACTATTTTTTTTAATCCCTTATTTCCTGCTACAGCTACTTTTAATGTAAGTATATCAACAGCTACCATAGATACCGATAATCAATCGAGAGATAATGACCTGCGGGAGGAACTTTATTTCGATGTTGAAAAATTTCCGGAAATCACGATGGTCTCCACAAAAATTGATAAGACCAACAAAACCGATGATGGGTATTATTTTTTTACTGGAAATCTGATCATAAAAGGTGTGACAAAACCTGTCTCATTTCCTTTTAAGGCTGAAAAAGTTTCCAACGATTATCTATTTACCGGGGAATTTCCTATAAACCGCCTTGACTTTGGAGTAGGAGAAAAAAGCACTGTGTTAAGTCAGAAGGTGATCGTAAACCTCAAAATACAAGCAAAAGCAAATTAGTAATTATGCCTGTTGTAAAAGTCTTTTTTTGGGGAATGTTGATCAGCTTTTTAGGTGCCTTGCCCTTAGGGAGTTTAAATGTAATGGGCATGCAAATAAGCGTTCAGGAAGGCATCAGGCCTGCGTTTTATTTCCTTGCCGGTACGATTGTAGTAGAGGTGATTTATGTCCGGCTTTCTTTAATAGGCATTAATTGGGTTCGAAAGCAAAAGAAACTTTTCAAATGGATGGAATGGATTACAGTGGCTATTATTTTGGCTTTGGCCATTGGTAGTTTTATTGCGGCAATGAAATCGGGAGATAATGCAAAAAATGTGATGCTGGAAAATAATATCAACAGTTTTTTTCTGGGAATCATATTGTGTGCAATAAATCCTGTTCAAATTCCCTTTTGGTTTGGTTGGAGCACGGTACTTTTTACCAAAAAGATATTGAAACCTGAAAACCGTTTTTACAACACCTATATTTTCGGAATTGCACTGGGCACGCTGCTCGGAGGCTTTGTGTTTATTTTCGGAGGTCCGTGGATTGTAAACAAACTGGATGCAAATGATCGTACGATCAATTGGGTCGTGGGTGGAATTTTTGCAGTTACAGCGGTGATTCTACTCATAAAGATTCTCTTAAATAAAGATGCATCGGAAAAGTTGGGAGAAATTGAAACGGTTGAAACTGCTCAATAATTATTGAGAAATTCATTTGTATCTGAAATTTTTATTCTAACTACAAGCTTACTGAAACTGCATTTTTTGATTTTTGAGATTTGGGTAAAATTCTTCATTTAATTACCTTTATTTATCCGGGAATCTCACCATCATTCAATATTAAATTTTAAATTATGATTGAAGTAATGAAAGGCCTGCCGCCGCATGTGGCTGCATTTATTGCCACTGGCAAAATTACCCGGCAGGATTACGATGAGGTCATTTATCCAATAGTTGATCAGGTTTACAAAGATTTCGGTAAAATCAATTACTTATTACTGCTCAATACTCCATTACAAAATTATTCTGCGGGTGCCTGGATGAAGGATGCGTTGCTTGGTTTTATTTATGTAACTGAATGGCGAAAAATCGCCATCGTTTCTGAGAAAGAAAATATCCGCACATTCACCAATGTATTTGGAAAATTTATTCCCGGAAGGTCACGTGGATTTAAATTAAACGATTTAGAATTAGCTGAAAAGTGGGTTTCTGAACTTTAAACAGATTCAATTCTTTCATTCAAATCCTCCATCGATTAGTAGGAATGCAATGAAGCTCTGAGAATAGAATCTCTTTGTGCAGGAGTCAGTTTGTAGTTATACTGATAAAGCGCATTTTCCCAATCTCCATATACCGCATTAGGTAATACGATCAATGATTTTCCAAATTGAAGAGACAATGAGTCAGTCACCTTCATTCTGTCATCTGGCGATTTCTTTTCAAAAGCCTGGCTCAGGTCATTGAGATTATCACCGATCAATAAAACGATCTGATAGTCTTTTAATATGTGTTGTTTTCTGGGTTCTTTGGAAGAAATCTCTCCTTTTAAAAACAAATGTTCATTTACTGCATCCGGGAAATTAAATTTTTGAAGATTGGATAAAGTGCCCTTTCTTTCTATTTCATCCCTGTTTGTAACGTAGAATATTTTTATTCCTTTAGAAGAAGCATAGTTTAAAAAAGATAGCGCTCCGGGAACAGTATCTGCATCCGCTCTGCCCGTCCAGTCGTACCATGTAGCTGCGTCATAGTCTTTGCCCTGTAGGGTTTGGTGAGCCTGGTACGCCGCATTGCTCAGAACTGTTTCATCAATATCTGTCATGATCGCAAACGGTTTTTCTGCTGGCTGAGGTAATTGATCTACTCTTAATCTGGCGATATTATATGCCTGATAGCACAAAGCCCTGTACTCAGATGCTCTTTGTTGAAATACAGTGGTAAACAATTTTCCATTTACATGAATGGTGTTTGAGGAGGAAACAGCACGATCAGAAATACGGGTCGCGGTGGTACAGGAAGCTGCAAAGACTATAAAAATAAGGGCTAACTTTTTCATAAAAATAGATATGTTTTTTACCTTAAAAAATATTTTAAGGATAATATGTTTCAGGTACAAACAGACAATTTTTCTGTTTTATGGAATAGGTATTAAATTTGATTCAACAATTAAGATCAAATAAAACAATACTGACAAGGATTGTAAAGCCTTAAAGTTTATTTGATTTTTTTTCAACGCAAAAATAAGAAAATGAATTTTGTAGATTATTATCAAACATTAGGTATTTCTAAATCTGCAACGGAAGCTGATATAAAAAAGGCTTACAGAAAACTGGCGCGCAAATA
>JBDSBN010000139.1:0-7490 GCA_039921585.1 Ginsengibacter sp.
GACCATGAAATAATTCATGCTTCAGGCAAAGTACGGATTGATAAAATTGATACCGAAGGAATTTTTAACCTGGATAACAAGGTACGCACGCATAAGTTGAGAATTATCAAAAGGTTCTTTTAATAACTGAGTAAATAATTTTTGCTTAAATGCATTATCCTATGTTAACTACAATCTCCTATCGTTTGGGCATTGTAGTTACAGATCCCGCACCGTTTTTGTTTTTTTCGTACGTGTTGTATAAAGGGGAACTACTACCCAAACGATTCATCCTATAGTTTCCCTCAATCTTTGAGGTGGATTGTTTGGGTGGCGGAGTAGTTGCCGGTGTCGCTACTATTGCCCTGACTACTTTAACAGAATCTGATGCCGGTGCTGTTATTTTGGAATCAGCAATGATTTCTGGTTTGGAAATAGATGCCGGTTTGGGCGTTTCTGCAATAACAGGTGCTACAGAATCTTTTACAATAGTTTGAGCGAATTCAGGTCGGCTTGGAGCAGGGAAACTCAATTTCTTTTCTTCCACAGTTTGAGGTTTTATCGCAGGTGTCACCTGTGCATTTTTCTTTTCCACACCTGTACTTTTTTTAACCGGATTTTTTGCTACCGTATCTTCTTTGGGCCTGGGATAATATTTATCCAATAAAGGATGTTCAGAAGTTTTCTTTGTGGTATCTGTTTGAGAATAACCCTGCATAGAAAAGAGTAGCAGAATGATCAATATGGGAGTATGAATAAATAACTTTTTCATGTGTATACTGTTTTTGGAACAAAGGCTTTTGATACAGCAGTTCCATTTTTATAGTGAAGAAAGATTTTAATTGAAAATAATTAGGGCATTTTCAATGATCTCATTCTCTTTAAAGTTATTTAATATTCGTCCGATTACCCAATTTGACCATGAATTTTAAGATTTGCTTCGAAGTAATTTTCTTCTTCTTACAATTGAAACATTGAAAAAGCCCGGGTAAACCGGGCTTTTGTAAATATCTTAATAGAAAAATGATGCTGAAGCAAAAATTATGCAGCCTGTCCTATTCTTTTTAAATACATAATATGTGAGTAAATAGCTGTCCTCATTTTTGGATATTCTACATAGTTAATTCCATACTCTGCACAAGTACGCTTAATAATTTTGCTGATAGCAGGATAGTGTACGTGAGAAATACGTGGAAATAAATGATGTTCTATCTGGAAATTTAAACCACCTACCAACCAGGAAATTAATTTATTGTTGGTAGCGAAATTAGCAGTTGTATTAATCTGATGGATTGCCCAGTCATTTTCAATTTTGTTTGTTATAACATCCGGCATTGGAAACTCTGTATGCTCTACAGTATGGGCTAACTGAAATACAATGCTGATTACAAATCCTGTTACCATTGTAATCACTAAAAAGCCTACGATCCACGTGCTGAAGCCTAATAACATGATAGGTAGAACGACAAACATAAATAGATAACCCAGTTTGGCTACCCAAAACGAAATATGTTCCTGAATAGTCATTTTTCTCAAAGGCATTTCTCCAATCTTTCCGGAAAAATACTTTTTATAGTCTGTCAGGAATATCCATAGTAGATGCAAGAGTGTATAAAGAAACCAAAAATAATAATGCTGAAATTTATGCATTTTCATTTTCTTTTGGGTAGTGGCAAAACGTAACCATGGACGCGCTTCGATATCATCATCTACACCATCAATATTAGTATAGGTGTGGTGAATGATGTTATGTTTCATATTCCACATAATGGCACTTGCTCCCAAAAAGTTGAGAGAAGATCCGGCCATTTTGTTCAATATTTTGCTATTGCTGAAAGAACCATGGGCACCGTCATGCATGACATTAAATCCAATGGCAGCGGTAAGGCAGCCAAAAAAGATACACTCCGGAATAGCGATCCATACATTAGGTGTGAAAAATACCAGATGTACGTATACTAAAATGTAGGAAAGACTAAGAAGAGCAGCCTTAAAAAGTAAGTTGAAATTGCCGGTAGTAGACTGGTTGTTGTTGGTGAAATAATTATTTACACGCTCTTTTAACTGAATGTGGAAATCGTCTTTTCCCTGAATGAACTTTGGAGTTGACATGAAATTTGTATTACTTGTTGTTTATTGTTTTTTATCTATGTGTTATTTTGAATCAGAGAAGTGAAACTCTCTATTCCGATCATTTTTTTTGTCAGAAAACCTTCTGCATATGGCACCCCGATCATTTTTCCCCAAATGGCTGATCTGCTTATCACGCTATCCAAAAATGCCGGCGAAGATATATAAGTCTGAGGTTCATCGCTATTATTTTCTCCAGTATAAAACTGGGTTTTAAACGCCAGAATGGCTTCCTTTTTCTTTTCAATTACAGATGAAATATCAAGGACAAAATCCGGGTCAAAATAATTATCCTGAATATAATTGAAAATATATTTCGGTCTCCAGGCTTCCTGCAAGAGATTATCTAATGATGTTTCAACTTTTCTTAGACCCGAAAGGAACGCTGCCTCCTCTACTAATTTTGCAGCTCTTCCATGATCAGGATGTCGGTCTTCCGGAGCATTACACAACACAATTTCTGGTCGGTATTTTCGGAGCATTTTAATTATTTCAATCTGATGTTCTTTATCGTTTTGAAAAAAGCCATCGGCCATTCCTAAATTTTCTCTGACATCAACTTGTAGAATTTTGGCAGAATTTCTCGCTTCCTCTTCTCTTGTTTTAGCGGTACCACGTGTACCTAACTCTCCGCGGGTCAAATCAACTATACCTACTTTATGACCTTTTCCCTTTTCAATTAATAAAGTTCCCGCACAACTTAATTCAATATCATCCGGATGAACACCAAAGGCAAGAATGTCTAATTTCATGAAAATTTAGTACAGGTTTTAGATAAATAATCGGTAGCGAAGGTACAGTAAATTACTGAGTTTTATAATGGTGCTATGTTATAATTGCTGAAGTAATGGCTTTAAAATGGTAATTAACCTTTCTAATAATTGATTAGAGAATAGTTGATATTGAGGGTTTTAATAAAAATAAGTGTGGAAATTTAGTGAAGTAAATCTGATTATCCGGAATATCCGTACATACGCTGAACCTCTTTTACGATTAATTCTATATCCGCATCGGACCCATATGCGTCGTATGGTTGTTTTAAATCACCTCCAAAGAGAAATGCAACTGTTTGCCAAAAACGTGCGGTAAATCCACCTTTCAATTCTTTTAAGATATCATAACAATTGACACCTCCGGTTTCCCTGTTAATGAGTTTCATTAATATTCTTCCCTGATAAACGGATAAGTTGGATAAGGGATCAGTAAATTCCTTTTTCAATTCTTTCTCCCTGCTATTTATATATTTTCTGATATATTTTTTATCAGAAGACTGGGCTATATGTTTTTCAATATCAGTAAAAACATATCCGGCTTTTTTGGCATAAGGATATGTGACATAAACGGCATTACGTAAGCGGGTCCATTTTGCCTTATCAGATAAACTGCTCTTACCCCACACATAGACCCCTGCAAGCGTCCGGGCTTCAATTGTATCGCCCTGATAAATTACTGCTCCGGTAACAATTGTGTCATTAACTCCTAAGGTTGACTGTGCACTTAATTGATTGATTATGCCTGCCAACAAAAATACGATTAATGTAAGGGTGGATTGAAGTATGAAAACGAAAGGACGCATAGCCCCGTAAATTTAAATTTTCTTTAATCATTTCAAAATTAAAATGACTAATTAATTCCCAAAATTACATTAAAAACGTTTTTGCCTCATCAGGTATTTGCAAACAGAAACATATAGATTAATGAGATGAGTACAAAGCCAATAACAATATAAGAGATCAATTTAGAAGCTTTTGCTCTTCGAACCATAGAAACTGCAAAACCACAAGCCATGATAATTAAGCCGGCCCAAACCAGATTGATATTTGGGAATATGTATGATTTCACGGTAATAAAATCCGTGAGTTTATTACTTTCTTTTATCCCGATTTTAAACTTTTTGTCTGTAGTAACTCCACCTAAATTTAAATGGATATTTTGTGTAACCACTGTGTCATCAAGGAAATTAATCTCCTGATTACTGATCGTCAATGCAGGATACGCTTTATAGCTGGTACTATCATTACTATATACTGTTATGTCCGCCATGAGTGCTGTATCGGATGGGGAGAAGTTAAAACGAGAATTTGTTGGGTTTTTTACAATATCATTTAATACGAAATAGCCTTTAGCATAATATCCGGAGTCGCCAATGGCCATTTCATTTATTTTGAAGGCAGTTGTATCCTTCTCTTCATTTTTGATTGAAATAGTTGATACGTAGGTAAATACATCATGAGTGAGATAGTGCCTTGTATCCGGATTAGAACTTAAATTATTATCCTTCATTCTATATGAATCCGGTGTTAACATAAAGTCCTCATCCACATTACCATCTTTATCTTTTCTTTGGAAGTGTAGATGATAATACGTCCTTGTTTTTTCCATCGGTGATTCTACATCATCCAAATAAGTTACAGTGTATCTTCCCATTTGTGTAGGAACGCCTTTCAGAAGGGTCAGGTTTTCCATCGGGTTCTCGGTAAATCTTCCGGTAGGATCTTTTTCAAAAGGGATGTATAATCCTGTAGCTCTGTTATCGCTAATCACTTCTTTATTACCTGAAGAGATGAGCATTCCTGCAATCATCATGGTAAATCCAAGATGTGCAATTGCCCCGCCACCTGCTTTTAAATTTCCTTTCAATACGGTTTTTAAATAAGCCGCATTCGCAATGACGGAAAAGATACAAGCAAATAATGCGGCGTAGATGGCTCCCAAAAATCCGGGTCCTTTTGTAGTA
The DNA here is from genome assembly GCA_039921585.1 of Ginsengibacter sp. Taxonomy (GTDB): domain Bacteria; phylum Bacteroidota; class Bacteroidia; order Chitinophagales; family Chitinophagaceae; genus Ginsengibacter. The sequence goes on from JBDSBN010000139.1 coordinate 4,847, forward strand.
TATTCTATCGGATATACAATAGCAAGGACAACAGAAAGAACAATGGAAATTCCTAATGGCCAGGCAAGTTTTGATATCAAATATTTCGTGCCGGTGTTGCGGTATTTAAGATATTGGCCAAAACCGGTAATTAATCCGAGAATAACGGCTACCAAAACCATTACCTTGTTATAGGTAAACTCTCTATCCTGAGGATCTGCCAGGTTAGTACCCAATAGCTTGTTATACACTGGAAGAGACGTAACTGCGATGATGAAAATAGCGGATAAGAATAATATCAGTGAACCAATAAACATCCAGAATTCTCTGGAAGAGATATTTTCTTCTCTTTGTATTGAAGGAATACTTCTGAAATTTTTAAAATAGAGGAAAAACATCGGAAGGGTTATTCCCAGTACATACATGCTTATTAAAATATTTACTATCATGCCTGCTTCTGTAAAGGAATGCACGGAAGTATCACCGAGTATACCAGTACGGGTAAGGAAAGTAGAATATAGAATAAAGAAATAAGAAAGGATGGTAAAGAAATAGGTCGCTCTTAAAGCATTTCCGGTCGCTTTAAAAATCGCCATACAATGCAGAGCGGAAACCAGAATTAACCAGGGAACAAGAGAAGCGTTCTCAACCGGATCCCATGCCCAGTAACCACCAAATGAAAGAGATTCATATGCCCATTTTCCGCCCATCATGATACCAACTCCCAGAGTAAGACAGCTAAGCAGGGTCCATGGTAAAACAGGTTTTATCCATCCACCCCAATCTTTGGAAATAAGAGATGAGAAAGCAAATCCAACCGGGATAAGGGTGCTGGCAAAACCAAGGAATAATATAGGAGGATGAATGACCATCCAATAGTTCCGGAGAAGTACATTTAGGCCAATCCCGTCTTTAATGTAGGAAAGGTAATTTGCCTGAGCAAATATGGGACCTTCCAGCTCATTACGCGTTAAAGCAAATGGATTGGAACCAATTTTTTCACCAAAAACATAAATGCCCAGAAGCATGATGGTTAAGAAGAATTGCGCCGTATTTACAATGGCCATTACCGGGGCTTCTCTCTTTTTGGCAGTTAAAATAACTCCAACACCAAGAATACAATGCCATACCGACCATAACAGAAAACTTCCTTCCTGTCCTTCCCAGATACCTGCAAGCAGGAATTTGGGCTCCAGTTCCAGAGAGGAGTGTTTATACGCATACACGTATTCGAAATAATGGTTGGAATTGATATGATATATACACCCAAAAACAACTAATATCGATAAGAACTGAAGGAAAAAGGCACCACGGCCAATCTTCAACCAGGGTTCTTTTTCATTCTCGAGGTCTATTTTTGAGGCTGTGAAATAAGCAATCGCAGCTACGATGGAAGTGATAAATGATAATAAGACAAAAAAATGTCCTATTTGTCCTGGTAGTAAATGTTCGTTTTCAAAAGTCATTTGTCAGTCTTAGTCTTAATATTGGGTAACAGGGTTTTCTGTCTGAATTTTTTCGTCTTTATATTTTGAAGGGCATTTTAATAAGATGTTGTCGCATTCAAATACATCGCCGTTCATTGTACCTTTTAAAACCACACGTTCACTTTGCTCAAGCTCAGGTGGTTTTACATCGCGATAAATAACCCGGGTGCTTGCACCAAGGCTGTCCGTAGCATAAAAGCTCAAATAATTTGGATCGATCAATGCATCATATTGGATTGGTTTCGACTTATCTAATTTTGCTATAAGATGAACATATTGACCTTGTTTTTCCTGAGCGGAACCTATGGAGTCATACGTGGAGAAATCTACAGAATACATTAATATTGCTCCGATTGTGGCTGCAATGGCAACTAATATAACTATACTGGAAGTTTTCATTTTTTATAATATTTTGAGATTTTGCAAAATTACTTAAAATTAAGATGTAAATCGATTGTTGACACATATTAATGGTGGCAATGTGAATAACCTTGAGAACTCCAAATATATTACGTGTAGTCTTGAGATAAGGGTTTCATTTTGTTAATGTTTTCAAACGTAATATTTGATCGAAAATGATGAATTCGTTTTAAACCTTTATATTGCCGGTTAACCCTATTTTTATTAGCATCAAAACTTTTTTATGAGACATTTTCTGTGTATTTTGGTTCTTGTTTTTGGTATCTCATCAATGGGGTTCTCCCAATCAAAATCTCAAAATGAATTTTGGCAAAAAATAAGTGCCCATTGCGGAAAATCCTATGAAGGGAAAATTACCTCTCCCGGTAAAAATGAAGGCTTCGATGGAGAAAAATTAATAATGCATGTAAAAAGCTGCAGTGATAAAATCTTGAAGATTCCATTTATGGTTGGAGAAAACCGCTCCCGTACATGGGTTCTTACGAATGAAGCGGACGGGATCGTTTTGAAACATGATCATAGGTTAGAATCCGGACTTGAGGATTCAGTAACACAATATGGAGGAAAAGCTACCAATGGTGGAAACCCGAATAAACAGTTCTTTCCCGCTGATCAGCAAACCTGCGATCTGCTTGATTATGCTTGTTTTAATGTATGGTGGATAACGATTGATGAAAATACATTTACCTATAATTTAAGAAGGGTAGGGACAGACAGGCTTTTTACTGTAGAGTTCGATCTCACTAAACCGGTTCCCA
>JBDSBN010000140.1:0-2978 GCA_039921585.1 Ginsengibacter sp.
GTTAGTACCTCCATTTAAGTTGTTGCTTGAAATAGATGAAGGGCCAGGACCATTTCCAGTATGATTTTGAAACATATAAAAATTAGGAAGAAAAGGATAGCTTGCATCTCCATTTGGATATCTTCCCATTGGTGTATTTACACCATTTATAAGTACCAGGTTTAAATTAGGCAAAGAAGAAACCGGATCTACGCTTTCCCAAATATTTCCACCTTTATTAACCCAGTTTGAGACTGAAGCAAATCCTGTAATTAGTGGTTTTTGCCCAGAGCCGTAAGCTCCGTAAGTTAGTGGACTACCTTGTCTCCCTTTCATGGGATCTTTAATACCCCCATAAAAAGTATCCCCTCTCCGAAAAAATATCCGATCTCCCGCTTGCATATTTGATGAAAAGGAATTCAATTTATCAATAGTTCTCCAGGGACTCGATTGTGAAGTACCATTATTATTATCGTTTCCGTTAGAAGCGATAAAATAATCAGTGGAATAAGAAGAAAGGGTAATTAAAAATAAAATTGGTAGAAAGAATAAAAACTTTTTCATTTCGATTTTTTGGATTAATGGTTTGGCAGATTTGATCAATTAGAAGGTTCAAGCAGTACCTTATGGTTTAAAAGGATAAATATAGTGTTGTTTGGAAGGGGTATTATTAAAGAATATAAAATAAGTACATGTCTTTGATATCATTGGAATTTGAATCATGGATAATCATTTTATTTTAGGATTATAACAGGGTTTACACATTCTGAATTTGGCTTTCACATATAGAGAAAGGAAAATCTCCCTTATATTGCAAGATCTATGCCATTCAATTAATTTCTAGACCAATTGCGTAAATTATTCTACACTTTTCTACATATACCAATCTTTTAAATAACTAAATAACTGATATTCCGTAGAGAATTTAACAGTACTGTTGAAAAGTTTTTTTGATTTTTTTTCTGACCTAAAATAAACAATTAGAGAAAAGGTTATCTTTTTCTAAAAATTCATTAAAATTCTTATTCAAAAGACAATAAACTTATATCTAATACAAATAGTTAACAATTAATCAGATAGAATCATATGTTCCAGAATATTTCTTTTTAAATAATGTTTCTTGAAACTTTCCTCATTTATTCATGATTTATCTTCGCTTTTTTTCTGTTACGAACATTTAGAAATTCATCGCAAATTGTAACATTCTCACCGGAATTTGGATAGAGATAGTATTAGCAGTTCCTATATTATTTATTATTGTATTTTAAACCAGTTTTGCCAAAGTAAGTGCCTCATACAATCCTAATTAAGATACTTTCATACAAGGTTCTAAAATATCATTAAAATGAACGCAGAAAATTACTAATGTTTCACACACAGGATTCGGTAATCATTCTATTTTTTTCAAGAATAAATCCGTCCAAAAGATGTGGATCCCTTGGAAAATTTCATAGAAATTTCTTTAAAAAATCATGAATTAAAATCCTTTCAAAATTCCTCTTGTTTTTTTTAGTTAAAGTATTATCTTCGCCGCCCAAAATGTCGGGGTAGCTCAGCTGGTTAGAGCATCGGATTCATAACCCGAAGGTCTGCGGTTCAAGTCCGCTCCCCGATACTTTTTCTTAATTCCTTCGCAATCAATCAGAAAACAATACTCACCTGCCGTGTTTCTGAAATGCTCCAAGCTTTACTCAACATAGGTATCAGCTAAATATTTCCCTTTCAATTCACCAGTTCCGGATCAGTTAAGATTATACCAATCGATAAAATCCATGCATCGAAACTCAATTGTGATCTCTAATAAGAACATAAAAAAAACCTTGTTCCAACAATATATTAGAACAAGGTTTATAATAAATTAAGAATCGTCCTTTCTATTCTAGGACTATTCGGATTATTTTATTGTTTCCGGATAAACCTCTAAAGCTTTTTCCAGGCAATCCATCGCATTATTAATTGCATCAGCATTCAGTACATACGCAAGGCGCACTTCGTTCTTACCGAGTCCTTCTGTGCTATAAAAACCGGAAGCCGGAGCGAGCATGACAGTTGCTCCTTCATGGTCGAAAGATTCTAATAACCATTGTGAAAATGCATCCGCATCTTTAACTGGCAGAGATGCCATCGCATAAAATGCTCCACCGGGATTAGGACAAAATACTCCTGGTATTTTATTTAATCTGGATACCAATATATCCCGTCTTAATAAATATTCAGCCTTTGGCTTTTCAAAATAATCTGCCTGAAGATCGCAGGCAGCTTCCGCTAGAATTTGCCCAAATTCAGGTGGGCTCAATCTTGCTTGTGCGAATTTCATGGCAGCATTCAATACTTCTTTATTTTTGGTCACCAATGCTCCTATTCTCGCTCCGCAGGCACTATATCTTTTACTGATCGTGTCCATCAGGATAACATTTTCTTCTGCTCCTTCCAGTTCCATTGCACTGATGTGCTTCCCTTCATAGCAGAACTCCCGATAAGCCTCGTCGGAGAATAAATATAAATTATGCTTTAGGATAATTTGCTTTAAAACTTCCATTTCTTGCAGACTATACAAATAACCGGTTGGGTTGTTTGGATTGCAAATAACAATTGCTTTGGTTTTGGGTGTGATCGCCTTTTCAAATTCTTCAATGGGAGGCAGGGCAAATCCAGTATCGATGCTTGAGGTAATTGGCTTAACCACCACTCCGGCAGAAACCGCAAATCCATTATAATTTGCATAAAATGGCTCTGGAATAATGACCTCATCCCCTACGTCCAGGCAACTCATGAAACCAAAGAAAATAGCTTCACTTCCACCCGTTGTAACGATGATTTCATTAATATCTACATCGATATTAACACTACGGTAATACCCGGCCAGTTTCTTACGATAACTTTCATTCCCGGCACTATGGCTGTATTCCAGTACTTTAAAGTCTGAATGACGCACCGCATCCATTGCTGAAGGAGGAGTTTCGATATCCGGCTGTCCGATATTTAAATGATAAATTTTA
>JBDSBN010000141.1:0-15334 GCA_039921585.1 Ginsengibacter sp.
TCATCAATAAAGGAAACATTTAAAATGCCCGTAGCGCCTCCGGAAGCTCCCTGAGTTTGAAAATGATTTAACACAGGTATTTCTATTCCATCAAGGTAATAAACATTCTCATTGGGCGCTCCACCCCGAACAATAATATCATTCCGGTTGGCCTGAGCACCGCCTGAAACACCCGGTAGCACCTGAATTACTTTTGATACATCAAAATTTCCTCCCGGATTGCTTTTGATTTCTTCAGAAGTCAGTTTTTGAGTGGACATGGGTGTGATCATGTCTGCAGCCCGTACAGTTTTTTTATTATCAACAACCACGACAATATTTTTTAAACTTTTAGCTTCAGGCTCAAGTTCAAAATTCACTATTTGTGCATTTCCTTTACTTACTATAATATTATATTTGGTTTGACCTGCATAACCGGAAAAACTGATGGAGATATTTTTTACTCCTAGCGTAGTTTCAATTTTATAATTCCCTAAACTGTCAACTATCGTTCCTTCCTTACTCCCCTCAATTGTAATGGATGCTCCGGACGCGGGTGCCTGCGTATATTTATCTCTGGCATTTCCAAAAATTAATCCTTTGTCCTGCGATTGAACTGTTTGAAATGAAAATAGAATAAGAGAAAAAAGAAGACAAGCGAAAGATTTAAAGGACATGAAATTTAATTGTATTAATTTTTAAAAGAAAGAATGTTCAAAATTGTCGCAGATATTGGTTTTACTTATTGCTTTAAACCCATGGACTTTCAAGACAATTTTTTCTGTAATTTTTCCATTCAAAACTATTGGAATTCAAATTAATATTTTTGATTTGCTTGAGTAATTTTATTTAATCAATTGGTTGTCAATGTTTAATAGGTTTTTCTTTTTTTATTAAAAAACAAAGCCGCTCAGTTTTTTTCTATTAATAATTGGATGGCAACTCTAAAAATCGTACGTTCATATAATTGGCGGACCAATTGCCATTCTCGTTTACTAACTGTAATAAATCATACATGCAAAACAATCAATTTGACGGTTTCGAAATTCCTGATTCCGTCGTAAATCTGGTAAGATGGGCCGGACGAAATATAAAAATCGTTCTTCTCGGAATCCTCGCACTGCTCCTTCTTTCGGGTGGCTTTTTTCAAATAAAACCAGAAGAGCTTGGAGTGGTTACCCGTTTTGGGAAATTTTCCCGAACAGTAGAGCCTGGCTTGAATTTTAAAATTCCTCTAATGGAAACTATCTATAAAGTTCCCGTTGAAAGACAACAAAAGCTGGAATTTGGATTTCGAACAACAAGCACCCGATCCACTCAATCAAGTTATACAAAATCAGACACTAAAGCGGAGTCATTAATGCTTACCGGTGATTTGAATTTGGCAGATGTGGAATGGGTGGTTCAGTTCAGAGTAGAGGATCCATATAATTTTTTATTTAAAGTAAAAGATCCCGAAACATCTCTTCGCGATATTTCTGAAGCTTCTATGAGGCAGGTGGTGGGCGATCGCACAGTAAATGAAGTATTAACAGTTGGACGAACGGAAGTAGCCAGCAAAGCGCAGGAAATGATTCAGAACTTATGTAATGAATATTCTTTAGGCGTAAAAATAGATCAGGTAGTACTTCAAGATGTAAACCCGCCTGATCAGGTAAAAGCCGCTTTTAATGCAGTCAACCAGGCACAGCAGGAAAAGGAAACCCTAATCAACGAAGCAAGATCTGCTTATAACAAAGTAATTCCAAAAGCAAGAGGACAAGCACAGGAAACCCTTCAGAAGGCTGAAGGTTATGCTCTGGAAAGAGTGAATAATGCAAAAGGTGAAGTGGCTAGATTTAATGACCTATACACTGAATATATAAAAGCGCCGGACGTGACAAGAAGAAGGATTTATTTGGAAACAATGAATAAAGTGTTGCCCAATCTGGGGACTAAAATTATCACAGATAAAAATGGAAGTAATGTTCTTCCCCTCCTGCAAATGCAAATGCAATCCAAAAACCTTCCTAAAGACAAATAATTATGAATAAAAATAAACTCATCATATTAGGTTTTGTAATCGCAGTTCTGTTGATCGGAATTACGCAAAGCCTCTACATCGTAAATGAAAGAGAACAGGTGGTTCTTACACAGTTTGGAAAGCCGGTAGGTCAGGCTGTAACGCAGGCATGCGTGCAGTTTAAGGTTCCTTTTATCCAAACAGTAAATGTTTTTGACAAGCGTTATCTTGCCTGGGATGGTGATCCGAACCAGGTGCCCACAAAGGACAAGAAATTTATTTTTATAGATACTTATGCGCGCTGGCAAATAACAGATCCATTGCAATTTTATAAAAGACTGACTAATGAAAGAGGTGCTCAGTCCAGATTGGATGATATATTGGATGGTGAAACACGTGATTATATTGCAAACCATAATATTGAGGAAGCTGTTAGAAACAGTAACAGAACTCCAATCACTACAGATACGATTACCGAACCACTCAGTGATTCCCTGATACGAATTTTTGTGGGCCGGGAAAGGATTGAAAAAATGATTTTGAAAACGGCCAATGAAAGAGCTTCTGATCTTGGAATCATTATTCTGGACTTTAAAATTAAAAGACTGAACTATGTAGAAGAAGTGCAGGATCAGGTGTATAAAAGGATGACCAGTGAGAGATATCGTATAGCGGATAAATTCCGGTCAGAAGGACAAGGTGAGGCTTCCAGAATCAATGGAGAAAAAGAAAGGGAATTGAAATCCATACAATCAGAAGCGTTTAAAAAGGCTGAAGAAATTATGGGTAAGGCTGATGCGGAAGCCGCCGTCGTATATTCTAATGCATATAATAAATCTGCCGCTTCAAAAAGTTTGTATACTTTTTTGAAATCTATGGAAACGTTTGAAAAAACATTTGATGAAAAAACTTCTGTGATTCTTTCTACCGACAGTGATGTCTGGAAGTTTTTGAAATCAATGAATTAAAAATAAATTCACCTGATTTACTATTTTGTAAATTAGTTTTAGGAGTTGCTGAATCAGTCAATGGTTTTAGCAACTCCTTTTTTTTGCAAAAGAAATCACTTATCCGGTTTTGGAGCCAATTGTTTAAAATGAAGAAGCGATAAAGCTGTTAGAGGCAAAAGCAGAAATAGTAAGGCTGAATAAACACTTGAAGAAATTAAGAAAGCAATGAGTATCAGCAGCACAATATAAATCGGATAAAATAAAAACAATGCTCCCACCAGGATGGAGTCAAAATGATCTTTTGCCCGATTTTTTATAAATAGAACAATGGCATAATACAAAGGGGCGTGCAATAAAAACCCAATGACTGCCGGTATAAACATTACAATTTTCTTAAGCGGGTTTTGATTGAGCCCAAAAATTTCCTTAATTTTTTCGGTATCTCCCTTTTTAATTTCGTAAACCAGCTCTTGTAATTCATTTTTTAGGAGACTATTAAATTCGTTGAGTGCTTTACCTGAAGTGAATTCTTCCTGGATAGATTCTCTTGTAATTGTATTGCCAAAATTAAGAATGACCACTTTTCCAAATTTTCGAAATGAGCTATAATTAATTCCAAGAGGTATTATTTTCAAAGGCACATTTTCCGTCCATGCAGTAACTGCCAGGCGGGCCGTTCCTTTTTTCAATGGGCGAAGATGCCATTCATTAATGCATCTGCCTTCACTAAAAATAAGGACTATTTTATTTTCCTTAAACAATTGCTGACAAGCATTGAAAGTGGTATAATTATGATCCAGATTTTCCACGCCCTCACTTACTCTGTATACCGGAAGCATATTTAAGGATTGCAATATTTTCGAATAAAATTTCCCCGCAAAAGCATCTCCTCTGGCCAAAGAATAGATTGGCTGTTTAAAAATGGAAGACAAAATAATGGCATCTAAAAAAGAATTGGGGTGGTTCGCTGCAATCAGGAGCGGTCCTTTCCAATTAAGAATTTCTTTTTTATTGATGATTATTTTTTTGCAATAAAAATAGATCGATAGTCGGGCTGGTAATAATAATAATTTGTAAAGCAAGCTAAGAATTAGAAGTTTTGAAAAGCAAATCTATAACTCCTTAGCCTTATGTGTGAATTCGGAGAGAGTTTTCTTTGCTTTATGTGCTTTCTTTTTTGTGTTTTTCTTTTCTTTCTCTGTCATCATCAAATAGGTCCCAAGGCCCAAAATGGTTAATAATACAAAAAGTCGTTTCATAATTTTCTTGATTTAGATTATTTGGACAAACAAATGCCGTGCCTTTCAATATTCTTATAGACAGTTTAATTATTGAGATCTAATCACATAGGAAAAATACAAGTATCAATTAATTTAATTGAGGATCCAAAGGGAAATTTACCATAAGCTCGTATTTTCCTCCAAGGTGTCGCAAGGATTCTTTCCAAATACTTTCTGGCGGGGTGTTAAACAAAAGCTCTTTGGTAGCATTTGCAACAATCCAACTCTCTTCCTTCATTTCAAAATCCAATTGTCCTTCTGTCCATCCACTATATCCTACAAAAAATTTTATTTTATCATCGTTTAGACTCTCATTTTTTAAATGAATTTGCAGGCTTTCAAAGTTGCCTCCCCAATAAACCCCGTCAATCACTTCGATGCCGCCAATAATTAAATCAGGATATTGATGTAAGAAGTGCAAGGTATCCACCTGGACAGGGCCTCCTTTATAAAGCGGTTTTTCCGATGTCAGGTCAGGAAGTAATTCGTGTAATTTCTTAGGGTAGATCTGGTTTAAGACAAACCCAAAAGTGCCCTCCTGCATATTTTCACAAAGAAAGATGACACTACGAGTAAAATTTGGATCTTTTAAAAACGGATTCGCGATTAAAATTGTTCCTTTGGTAGGTGAATTCATACGTTGAATGTATATTATTTTGATGAAAATTACAAAACTGCGGTAATTGTTGTTTTTAAAAGATAAGGCTTAGTTAAATTCGCTGACCAAAACTATTCAAATCAGGGTTTTAAAAAGAACCTAATCTAAATTTGTTGAAATGAAAAGAATTTTCCCTGTCATTACCATTCTTGTTTTTATATCTGCCTTGGGCCTAATTTACTTTCAATATGTTTGGATTAATCAGGCTTTGCAGGATCGGAAAATGCAGTTTGAGCAAACTTTGAAAATGGCTGCGGTAACCGCTCAAATGGACTTAATAGAAGAAAAGGGTAAAATTTCTCCATTTGATCCAAAGAGAAACACGGATCTTCTTTTCCCATTGAATATTTTTCCAGCAACTATTGCGCATAAATTTACAACAGCAGAAATCCACGAACGGATTAAAAAAGCTTTCGAAAAAAGAGGGATTAAAGATGTGGAATTTGAATTTGCAATAACCACAACCTCTATGATTGGAGATGAATTACAATCTGAGAACTTCTACTCTGCATATATCGACAGTGCCAGTAACATTCGCTTGAGTATCCCTTTAGATGCGCCAGGAGGCAGCCTGGCAGAAGGTTTGGCGCCGCAGGAATGGCTGATTCTAATTGTATCTCAGAAACAGGATTTCGTCTGGCGACAAATGTTTTGGATGATTTTTGGAGCCATTCTTTTTACGTCCATTATTTTTTCCGCATTCTTTATTACAATCCGCGCATATCTTAACCAGAAAAAGCTAAGTGAAATCAAGTCGGACTTTATTAATAATATGACGCATGAGTTTAAAACACCCCTGGCCACCATATCTCTTGCGGTAGATGCTTTGAGGAATCAAAAAGTAATTAACGATCCGGAGAAATCATCTTACTTTTCTAATATTATTAAAGATGAAAATAAGCGGATGAATAAACAGGTGGAAACAATTCTGCAAGCAGCAATTCTTGACAAACAGGAGGTGCAGTTAAATATGAAGCCAACGCATGCTCATGATTTAATTACGGTAGCGCTTAAAAATGTGGAACTTCCCATTCAGGACAAAAACGGAACATTGAAGATTCATCTGGATGCAGCTACTGATTGCATTTTAGCAGATGATGTTCATTTCACAAATATTATTAACAACCTTCTTGATAATGCCGTTAAATATTCTAACCCCGACAATCTTATTATCAAACTAACAACTTTGAATATCGGAAATACGCTTCGGATAAAAATTGAAGACAACGGTATTGGAATGAACAAAGAGACGATGGGGCGGATTTTTGAAAAATTCTATCGCGCTCATACGGGCAATATTCATAATGTCAAGGGCTTTGGGTTGGGGCTCAGTTATGTGAAATCTATTGTAGACGCACATAAAGGCAAGATTAAAGCTGAAAGTACCCTTGGAAAAGGAAGCTGTTTTATTATAGATATGGTGCTGCTTAAAAAGAATAAGAAATAAATTCGCTCATTTCTTTCTTTCTTTCTTTAATTCATTTACTGGTTTATTTTTTAAATAGCCTAAGGTGATTTTTGATTGTAAAAAATTATCCGGTTAACTTGCTTTTTTTTCTAAAGGCTTATTTTCTATGAGACCTTATGCACCCTCTTTTTTTCAAATCTACCATCTTCAAGATTGAGTCAGAATGTTATCCACGTCTTATGAACACTCTATTCACATGTTTTGCACGTCAAAACATCTGTAAAAGTTTCTAAACCCATTACTGCATGGGAGTTTGAGTGAACGTGGATAAAAAAGTTTCAACTAAAAAACTTGCCCAAGTGGGAAAAAGTGTTATTTTGTGGAGAATATTGGTAATTTATCACTAATCCACTTAAAATGACAGGCTTTTTAGGCGAATACGAGGCGACGTTAGATGCGAAAGGGCGCTTTCTGTTGCCGGCTGGCTTTAAAAAGCAGATGCCGGAGATCGGAGAGGAGTCTTTTGTACTCAATCGTGGTTTTGAAAAATGCCTGAGCTTATATACATCTAATAGCTGGAAGCCCTTATTTTCTGAATTGAGCAAGTTGAATGATTTTGACCCTCAAGCCAGGAAATTTAAAAGGTTCTTTCTGAATGGAGCTACACCGGTAGAGCTGGATAAAGCAGGGAGGATATTATTGCCAAAGAATCTGATGGATTATGCCGGCTTAGACAGAGAAATTGTTCTTGTGTCGGCAATTGACAAAATTGAAATTTGGGATAAAGTAAAATACCAGGAGTTCTTTGAAACTTTTTCACCTGAAGAGTTTAGTGATTTGGCAAAAGAAGTGATGGGCGGTGATAAAAACATTAATCTATAATCATGCAAAAGGGCATATATCATGTGCCGGTACTGTTAAACGAAGTGATCCAGTACCTGGAAATAATACCTGACGGTACTTATGTGGATTGCACATTTGGCGGAGGCGGTCATAGTAAAGAGATTCTGAAACATTTAAATGAAAATGGAAGATTGGTTGTGTTTGATCAGGATAAGGATGCAGAGAGAAATGTTCCGGATGATAAACGGGTAACATTTGTTCCTCATAATTTTCGCCACCTGCAACGAATGTTGCGACTGCACCAAATAGTAAAAGTTAACGGTGTATTGGCAGATATAGGGGTTTCCAGTCATCAGATAAATGTTCCTGAAAGAGGGTTTTCCACCCGGTTCGATGCGGCATTGGATATGCGAATGAATCAAAATGAGAAAAAGACCGCAGCTGATGTAGTTAAAACATATTCCGAAGAAGAGTTGCATAAGATCTTTGAAAAATACGGTGAGGTGACGAATTCGAAAACGCTGGCATCAACCATCGTTTCTCTGCGCAAAACGCAATCAATGGATACAGTCAATCAATTTAAGAATGTGCTGTATCCTGTAGTAAAAGGAAATCCTGAAAAATATTTTGCACAGGTTTTTCAGGCTTTAAGAATTGAGGTCAATGATGAATTGGGTGCTTTAAAAGAAATGCTGGAACAGTCAGTAGAAGTATTAGGAGATGGTGGGCGTATTGCTGTGATTTCGTTTCATTCATTAGAAGACAGGATTGTGAAAAACTTTTTTAAAAATGGAAATTTTGAGGAAGAGCAAAAACAGGATATGTATGGTAATGTAGAAGAAAGCCCTTTGAAAGTGATTACAAAAAAACCAGTTTCTCCCTCAAAGGAAGAATTGAAATTAAATCCCCGGGCAAGGAGTTCGAAGTTAAGGGTGGCAGAGAAGAAAGTTCGGGAAATTGAAAATTAAAAGTAGAAAACAGATATGGAGAATAATGAGGACATAAACGAAAAATCTGCTGAAAATAAAGGATCCAAAACCCGTTGGCTTCAAAAGTATAACCGGTTGATCGTACGGAATGTTCCGTTTTATTTTTTTCTGGCAGCACTGGCGGTAGTATACATTGCCAACGGCCATTCTGCTGATAGCATGCTAAGGAAAATAGGTAAGACAGAAAAGGCAATTAAAGAAATGGAATATGAATATAAAACGGTTAAGCGGGATGTGATTTTCAGAAGTAAGGAAAGCGAATTGGCGAGAGCCGTTGAGCCATTGGGACTAAAGCAAATGACAGAACCCCCGGCTTATATAAGAGATACTTTAAAGAAAAAGAAATAAAACGAAGATAATTTGGATGTAAAAAAAGACATATTATGGCGAGTGCATCTTTGCTTCCTGGGCATAATAGTGCTTGGCATCTTTATTCTTGGTCGTGCTGTATATATTCAGCGGGTGGATGGAGAGTACTGGGCTAAAATGGCGGCAAAGCAACATTTAAAATATATTGATCTGAGCGCTGAGCGCGGAAGTATTTATAGTGAAGATGGAAATATGTTAAGTACCTCAATTCCGGTATTTGATATATATGTTGATTTGATGGCGGATGGATTGAGAGAGAAGGAAGGCAAAAGATTTAAAGAAAACATTGATTCACTCAGTCATCGTTTGGCTACATTATTTAATGATAGAAGCGCTTCAGGATACAAGGAAATATTGCAAACAGCGTATAAAAAGAAGAAAAGATATTTTGCTCTTAAAAAGAAAATTTCCTTTGAGGAATATACGGAGCTAAGAGATTTTCCTTTAGTAAGACAAGGCCGGAACAAAAGCGGTTTTATAATTGAAGTACGCGATAATCGAGTAAATCCTTATGTATTACTTGCTAACCGTACCATTGGTCTTTCACGCGGAGATACAAGTAAAAATGTTGGGTTGGAGAGATCGTATGATAGTGTACTTAAAGGACAAACCGGTCAGCGACTTGTAAGGTATATGACCGGAACGTATGTACCCGTAGATGGCGCAGAGATTGATCCTGAAAATGGAAAAGATGTTGTTACGACCATTGATACGTACATACAGGATGTGGCAGAAAATGCTCTTTTGAAAATGATGCAGAGTAATAATTCCCTTCATGGAACCTGCATCGTGATGGAAGTAGAAACGGGAAAGATTAAGGCAATTGCCAACCTTGGCAGAAGGCCTGATGGAGAATATTTGGAAGATTACAATTATGGTTTGGCAAAGAGCACTGAACCCGGGTCTGTTTTTAAATTGGCAACCCTGCTCGCTCTTTTGGAAGATAAATATGTAGATACGAGTTCGATCGTGGATTGCGAGGGTGGTTCAAAATCTTTTTATGGATTAAGAATCCGGGATTCCCATTTAGGTACGAATAATATTTCGGTAAAGGATGCATTTGCACAATCATCCAATGTGGCTTTCGCAAAATTGGCAGATCAATATTATCACAACCAACCAGAAAAATGGTTTAGTCATCTGAAGCGTCTCAGGCTGGATACAGTTACAGGCATTGATATCTTAGGAGCGGGCAAGCCATACATTAAAAAACCTTCGAGCAAATACTGGACAAAAACAACCATTCCTTATATGGCTCATGGGTATGAGGAATTAGTAACTCCCCTTCATATGCTGATGGTTTACAATGCTGTTGCAAATAATGGAAAGATGATGCGACCTTATCTGGTTAATTCTATCAATGAATTGGGACAGGTAGTTCAGCAATTCAAGCCCGAAGTATTGGTGGAAAATATTGCAAGTCCGGAAACAATTGCCAAGTTAAAAGCATGTCTTTTGGAAGTAGTGGAAAGTCCTCATGGTACGGCACGTTCTTTAAGAAGTAATTTCTATAAATATGGTGCAAAAACCGGAACAGCATTAACGGCTTTGGACAATCGTGGTTATAATAAAGGAGCTAAAATTTATCAATCTGCCTTTATGGGTTTTTTCCCATACGATAATCCTAAATACAGCATCGCTGTGGTGATTCAAAACGGTAGTGAATCCAGGTTGGCCTATGGCGGAGTAGTATCCGGACCTGTCTTTAAAGAAGTAGCAGATAAATTATACGCATTCACGATTGCACAGGAAAACGTAGATCGATATGTACATGCTCCTGATAGCAGCTTTCATCGCTTTTATGGAATGAATAAGGATCTCCATAAGATCCTAAATGTATTTAGTTATCCTGTAGACGAAACGGCGGAAGCTGGTAAATGGAGCTCCACTATTTTAAAGGATGGTGCAGCCACATTCATTGCGGATAATATTTCCAGAGAAAGAAAAGTAGTTCCGGATGTAACCGGCCTGGGTTTGAAGGATGCGGTGTATGTTTTAGAAAATATGGGTTTAAAGGTAATCGCCTTTGGACGTGGAAAAGTAGTTAATCAATCCCTGACAGAAAACTCGGGTTTTTCAAAAGGGCAATCAATAAAATTAGAATTAAATTAATGGCATTATTGCAAGACATATTATACAAGGTAAAATTGGTATCGGTAGCTGGTAAAACAGATGTCGATATAAATGATTTACAAATTGATTCACGTAAAATAAGTGAAGGTGGGTGTTTTGTGGCCATCAAAGGATTGGTTTCTGATGGACATGATTTTATAGAAACGGCTCTTTCAAATGGTGCTGCAGCGATTGTGTGTCAAAAATTTCCGGAAGTTTTGAAGGAGAATGTGCGATATGTATTGGTTGAAGATACCGCTGTCGCTGCCGCTATCATGTCTCATAATTTTTATGGGCAACCTTCAAATAAATTGAAATTAACGGGGGTTACGGGTACGAATGGAAAGACCACCATTGCTACTCTGCTTTTTAAATTATTTACAGAATTAGGATATAAGTGCGGTTTGATTAGTACAGTACAAAATCAAATAGGGACAAATGTTATTCCTGCAACGCATACGACACCTGACTCCATCAGCCTGAATAAATTGCTGGCGCAGATGGTACAGGAGCAATGTGAATATGTGTTTATGGAAGTGAGTTCACATGCTCTTTCACAGCACAGGGTAGATGGGTTAGAGTTTGTAGGTGGCATTTTTAGCAATATCACGCACGATCATCTGGATTATCACCACACATTTGATGCATATATAAAAGCTAAAAAGTCATTCTTTGATCAACTGCCGGCGGGTGCTTTCGCGATTAGTAATGCGGATGATAAAAGAGGGAGCGTCATGCTTCAAAATACGAAGGCAACGAAATATTATTATAGTCTGAAGACAATGGCCAATTTCAAAGGGAAGGTCATGGAAAATTCATTGTTAGGACTTTTATTAGTGATTAATGATGTAGAGGTGCATTTTAGACTGATAGGTGCTTTTAATGCTTATAATCTTCTGGCAGTTTATGGAGCAGCTATTTGTCTGGGTGAGGAAAAGGAAAATGTGCTGCAAATATTAAGCAAGATGGAAGGAGCCGAAGGGAGATTTGATTATTGGGTTTCGCCAAATGAAAAAACAGTCGGCATTATTGATTATGCACACACTCCGGATGCATTATTAAATGTGTTGGCCACAATAAAAGGGTTGACGCAAGGAAATCAAAAAATCATTACGGTATTTGGGTGCGGCGGTGATAGAGATAAAACGAAAAGGCCTGAAATGGCTGAAGTGGCCTGTGAGTATAGCGATAAAGTCATCATTACATCAGACAATCCGCGAACAGAAGATCCCAGTCAAATTATAAAAGATATAGAATCGGGTATTCCGGTTACGGCCAGAAAAAAATGTATTTCAATTGTTGATAGAAAAGAGGCAATAAAAACAGCTGTTTCTCTTTCAGGAAAGGAAGACATCATATTAGTAGCTGGAAAAGGGCATGAAAAGTATCAGGAAATAAACGGAGTGAAAAGAGATTTTGACGATAAAAAAATTCTGGTTGAGATGTTTGCTCTTCTGGATAAGTAGGGGTTTAAGAGAGAAGTGAGTGTGTGAAAGAAATGGAACTAAGAATAAATAATAGATAAGAAATAAATAACCAGGGAAAAACCTGAAATAAAAAAAAGAAAATGCTGTATCATCTATTTGAATGGTTTACCCAAATCGGAATAAAATTTCCGGGTAGCGGGCTTTTCCAGTTCATCACCTTCCGGGTGCTGATGGCAGTACTATTGTCTTTATTGATTACCACGATTTATGGTAAAAGGCTGATAAGGATTTTGCAGAAAAAACAATTAGGAGAGTCTGTCAGAGAGTTGGGATTGGCAGGGGAGAAAATGAAAAGTGGAACGCCTACAATGGGTGGAATCATCATACTGCTGGGTATTTTGGTGCCTACATTATTGCTTGCAAATCTGGATAAGGTATATGTGAGATTGATGCTGTTGTGTACAGTTTGGTTAGGGGTTATTGGTTTTATAGATGATTATTTAAAAATCAGAGCACGCCGGCAGGCAAAGGCGAAAGGGTTGGATTATAAAAAGGCAGATTCTGATGGGCTGGCCGGAAAATTTAAAATATTTGGACAGGTGATTTTGGGGATTATTATTGGCTCTACTCTTTATTTTAATCCGGCTGTCGTTGTGGAGAGAGAAATTATTGGCTCTAAATCCGGTTCCACTTTCGTGCCGCAACGCGGAGAGTATAAGTTGAAGGAGGATACTGTAATGACGAATGGGAAACTTCACCGTTTTGTAACGGTGAAAACACCCATCACAACCATTCCTTTTGTGAAATCCCATGAGTTCAATTATGCCAAATTGTTGCCGAAAAGTTGGGAGGATTATACCTACATCTTGTACATATTAATCGTAATATTTATCGTGACAGCAGTTTCTAATGGTGCAAATATTACGGATGGATTGGATGGTTTAGCCACAGGGGTAAGTGCAATTATTGGAATTGGTTTAGGGGTATTTGTATTTGTGAGCAGCAATTTGCAGGTAGCAGATTATCTGAATATTATGTACATACCAAATTTAGGGGAACTGTCAATTTTTGTGGCTGCATTTGTAGGTGCCTGTGTTGGATTCCTTTGGTATAATGCTTATCCGGCCCAGGTTTTTATGGGTGATACAGGAAGTCTTGCTTTGGGAGGCATTATCGCTTCGCTGGCAATTATTGTAAGAAAAGAGTTGTTGATACCTATATTTTGTTTTGTGTTTTTAGTTGAAAATCTGAGTGTGATGATTCAGGTAACTTATTTTAAGTATACAAAACGAAAATATGGGGAGGGTAGAAGAGTGTTTTTAATGAGTCCATTACATCATCATTATCAAAAACTGGGTTATCACGAGAGTAAGATTGCTGTGCGGTTCTGGATAATGACGATCCTGACGGTGGTGTTTGCTGTAGTGACATTGAAATTAAGGTAGAGAGGGTTTGAAAAATTTAATATAGTTAGAGCAGCTCAAAGCTCAGGCACATAGCCGGAAGCAGAGAGCTCATTGATATCCTTTGAATCATCTTCTGACCCGTTAAATTCATGCCGTTGAAAAACCATTTTTTTAATTGTTAATCCCAATTAAAAGCGGAATGAAAAAAAAAATAATCATACTGGGTGCCGGCGAAAGTGGCATCGGTGCTGCTTTGCTGGCAAAGCAGCTGGAGTTTGATGTTTTCGTCAGCGAAGGGAAATCCATCTCCCCGACGCATAAGGTCGAACTCATTCAACTAAGGATTGATTTTGAAGAAGGTTTTCATTCCATAGAAAACATATTGAGTGCAGATGTTGTTGTGAAGAGTCCGGGACTTCCGGAAAAAAATGAGGTGGTACAGGCGGTTAGGAAAGAGGGAATTGAATTGATCAGTGAAATTGAATTTGCCTGGAGGTATAAAGGAAACAGCAAGGTAGTTGCCATCACCGGGAGTAACGGGAAGACAACCACCACGGCCATGATCGGGCACATTTTTGAAACGGCTGGAATAGATAGTGCAACAGTTGGAAACATTGGGTTTTCCTTTGCAAGGCAGATCGCTACCGCTCCAAAAAATGTGTATATAGTTGAAGTAAGTTCTTTTCAGTTGGATGATATCAAAACCTTTAAACCGGATGTGTCCGTATTGACAAATATTTCGGAAGACCATCTGGACAGGTATGAATATCTATTTGAAAATTATATAAAAAGCAAATTCAGCATTATAAAGAATCAAACATCATCAGATGTGTTTATTTATAATGCGGATGACGAAGTAATAAATAAATATTTGAAACGATTTTTAAACGAAGTTAAACCAGTACCAATTAGTATGAGTAAGCAATTACCTGAAGGCGCATATATCGTTAACGAGAAGATGCATTTAAAATGGCTAAAGGAGGAAATGACCATGAGCGTAGATGATTTCTCAGTAAAAGGAAAACACAATCAATATAATACAATGGCGGCAGGTTTATCAGCAGCAGTGATGGGAATCAGAAAGGAAAGAATCAGAGAAGCTGTAAAAACATTTGAGAGTCTGGATCACCGTATGTCGCTGGTGGCTACAATTAAGGGAGTGGATTTTATTAATGATAGCAAAGCCACGAATATAAACAGTGCCTGGTACGCTCTGGAAAGTATGACCAAACCTACCATCCTCATTTTGGGAGGTGTAGATAAAGGAAATAACTACACGGTAATGCAGGATCTGGTAAAAGAAAAAGTAAAAGCAATTGTTTGTATGGGGATAGACAATAGAAAAATTCATGAAGCATTTGGAAATGAAGTGGAACTTATTGTAAACACAAACAATGTAAAAGATGCGGTGCAAGCAGCATTTCATTTTGCAAATAAAGGAGATGTAATTCTTCTTTCTCCTGCATGTGCAAGTTTTGATCTATTTAAAAATTATGAAGACAGGGGAAAACAATTTAAACAAGCAGTAAAAGAGTTGTAAAACAATAAATCAGCAGGATAAAAATTTAGGAAATATTTTATAAAAAGAATAGAAGTTAATCAAATGAATACAGGCGATAAAAGCGAGCTCTCAAATTCCACCTTCTCCCGGTCAGTATCGGGATGGAGAGGTGCAGGCGGAGAGGTGTTTAATCGAACAAAAGGCGATAAGGTTATATGGGCTATGGTCATTTTGCTAACACTTGTTAGTATTCTTGTTGTGTATAGTAGCATAGGTTCACTGGCTTATAAAATGAATAAGAGTACAGAAAGTTATTTGTTTAAACAGATAGCATTTATTGCCCTTGGCGTACTCATAATATACTTTGCACATCGGGTTAACTACACAATATATTCCAGGGTAGCTACCAT
>JBDSBN010000142.1:0-4419 GCA_039921585.1 Ginsengibacter sp.
AGGAGAAGTGATTTGTCCTGACTGAAATTCATCGGAGGTAACTTGCGTAATGGAACCCGTCAAATCTTTTTTCCTTGTAGTACCATATCCGATCACCACTACTTCTTTTAGTTTTTCAGTAGAAAGAGTTAGTGCTATCTCCAGATTTTTCCGATTATTTACAGGCATTTCCAGGGTGGAATAAATCACCGAAGTAAATACGAGTGTTGCGTTTCCGGATGCTGCAATCGAGAAATTCCCGGTCTCATTCGTTTGAGTCGCGATCCGGCTTCCTTTCACTGTGACAGTTACTCCCGGAATACCCGCACCTGTCTGGGTATCGGAGACAAATCCTGTAACCACTTGCGCAGATGCAGCAAAGGATACAAGGATAAAAAGAAGACCCGCCATTAAATGAATGGATATTTTATGTATGCTTTTTTTCATGAGCCTTATTAATTTATAAATTAGTTTTTTGTTTTAAACAACTGGCCTCAGTAATAATGTGTATTATTTACACAAATTAAAACAATTTTTTGAATTATGAGTTTTTTAACATAAATAAAATTAATTGTCTGATTTACAATACTGTTAAGAAGGAGAACATTTAGATATGCGTCTAAAATTTGCTTTTCGACTTCAGAATTAGAAATTAAAAATCGATACCAGACCAGGTTTTTTTGTTTTTCTCGTACTTATCATAATCAAATTTGTAGAGCTTACCTGGTCTATGTGGCACGTTCTGTTCCTCTTCGCCTGTATCTATCAAAAAATCCATTGCAAAAAACTTCTTCCTGAAATTCCTTCGGTCAAGAGTGATATTCAGGATCGCTTCATATAAATTTTGTAGCTGCCGCAAAGAAAATTTATTAGGGAGAAGATTGAACCCCAATGGATGCTCCTGGATTCTTTTTTTCAGCCAGTCATAACTGTTTTCAAATATCTTTTGATGATCAAAAGCTAATTCCGTAACAGTGTCCACATCATGCCAATGCAATTCATTGTCAAGGATTTTAAGTCGATGACTCCGTGAATTAATTAAAGAACAATAAGCCACTGTAACAACTCTCCCGGCAGGATGGCGGTTAATTTTCCCAAATGTATGTACCTGTTCCAGGTAAACATCCTTTAAACCTGTACGTTGTTTTAAAACCCTGTAAGCAGATGCCTGAAGATCCTCATCCGGCTTAACCAGATCACCCAATAAACTCCACTTGCTTTGAAACTTTTTTAAATCTGATCTGATTAATAAAACTTTCAGCTTTTCATCATCAAAACCAAAAATTACGCAGTCAACAGAAAGTGCAATTCGATTAATACTTTGAACTTCTGATTGAAGCCCTTTTAATGTTTTTGGACTCTTACTTTCTGAACTATTTTTTGTCATACTTTTTAAAGATAAATGATGTACAAACTAATTGATTCCCTTAACAACTTTCATGGTTTTTATTTCACCGCCAGAAATAATCGAAAGCAAATAGGTACCTCTTGAAAATCCAGAGGACTCTTTTATTTCAAAGGAGTTTTTTCCTGCATTAAAACCAACCTGCTGCTCTGATAATTTTTTCCCGGTTAAATCAGAAATAACAATTGTCGCATTTCCTTTTGTGGAAGATTCAATCGTTAATTGAACATGACTTATAAATGGATTGGGAGTTGCAGTAATACGCCAATTTCCCAAAATACTGTTTATTTTAACGACAGAACTTAAAGCAAACTTACCATCTTTATCCACCATTTTCAATCTGTAAAACCAGGCAGGAGCATGGCTATCTGCGTCAGTATCTGAATAATTATACACCGATTTTAAAGCAGCGATTACAGAAGCAATTTTCTGAAAGTTTTGCCCATCAGAACTTATTTCCAATTCATAGTGGCTAAGATTTTTTTCATCTTCCACTTTCCAGATCAATAAATTTTCATTTCCAATTCTCATTCCTTCAAAACTGGTTAACGTTACCGGCAGCACGGCATTAGAACTTGTATATACAAAATATTGCCCCGGCTGCAGAGTAAATGATTGAGAAGAACCTGTTGCATTAAAGGTTGTTCCATTCATATAATCATACCACATTCCGGCAGAAGGAAAAGTCACAGATCCTGTCTGTGGTACTACCCCAAAGTTTCCAATAACAACTACTTTACCGGAAGTAGCTCCAAGTTTAATCCATTTAAAATCACCCCCTAAACTCTGCTCGGTAATATTGGTTATAAATGTATTTTGGAAGGAAGGATGCTGGCGCAATTTTAATAATTTACTGTATGTATCATACAATTTCTTCCGATTCGGATTTTGAAAATAATCCCACCGAACCGGCCGGTTATTTAATCTGCAATTAGAATTAATCGTTCCATTATTTTCACAATAGTTAATAGAGTAATCATAACCAAACTCTCCAAATTGCCAGATCATTTTTGGTCCCGGAATAGTTAGAAAAAATGCAGCAGCCAGTTCCATTCTTTGTAAGGCTGTGTTCAAATCTTTGGTATTATAGCCGCCGGAGGAGTTCCCGTAAAGTAAGTTTTTTGTCATGAGTCTTTCTTCATCATGACTTTCCATGTAAGTGATCAAATAGGGATTTGTCCAGTTACGCACATTCGCAAAGCCATAACTAAAATCAGATTCACTTGTATACCCCATTGCAGCTTGGCTATATTGATGATTTGCATTTCCCCAAAGCATCATTCCATAATCCGACAACTCTCTTTCCTCTGCATTATCTGCAAAATGCTCCAGTATGCAATACGATCCGGGAGATTTTACCTGCATAGTATCATAATACCTTTTCCAGATTGCAACCCGGCTGGCATCATAGTTTGACCAGGATGCGACATTACAATTTCCTCCACTATTATCACAAGTTTGTGTTTGTGTAAAACCCTTTGAAAGATCCCAACGGAATCCATCTATCTTATACTCATTTAACCAGTGATTAATTACCCTGCTCACAAAATAACGAGTCTCCAATTTTTCATGATTCATATCATAGCCCACATTAAAAGCGTGCTTTGCAACCGGGTTAAACCAGGGATTATTTGAAGCAGGACGATTATTATTGGCATCCCAATACATTTGCACCATCGGCGATTGACCGAACGAATGATTCAATGCGATATCCATGATAACGGCTATTCCATTCGCATGGCAGCTATCAATAAATTCCTTCAACGTATTTGCGGGTCCGTAATATTTATCCGGAGCGAAATAAAAGCTTGAATTATATCCCCAACTTTCATTGCCTTCAAATTCATTGAAAGGCATAATTTCAATGGCATTAATCCCTAAGTTTTTCAAATAATTTAAAGTATCTCTCAGGGTATTCCAATTTCTCGTTTCAACAAAATCACGCACCAGTAATTCATAAATGACCAGGCTCCGTTTATCTGGTTTTGCAAAAGCAGGCACACCCCATGAGTAGGAAGCTTTCCCCGGATGCAATACACTGACAATTCCGGAAGTTTTCCCCACAGGATAAGGCTTCAGATTTGGATAAGTAGAAGTAGAGATGTATTGATCATTCCAGGGATCGAGTACTTTTTCAGTGTATGGATCAGCAATTCTAAGAGTACCATCAATCAAATACTGATAACTATATTCCGTTCCGGGAGTTAATCCGTTTAAGGTAATCCACCAATAATTTCCATCCGGTGTTTTATTAAGCTGATAGGACGCCTGCTCAACCCAATTACTACCAGGGAAATCGCCAATAATACTTACCCTGTTCTTTCCTGGCGCAAATAGTACCATGGTTGCAGAAGTGCTTGCTGAATTATAATTAATCCCCTGAATGACTCCTGAGGGAAGAGGTGCAATATTTATAGGATTTTCAACGTAAAAATTAATGGTGTCAGAACGGGTTATACTACCATCGAATGCTTCTGCAATAATTTGTTGATTTCCTCCAACCGTTATCGTGGTATTGCTGGTAATGGTTGTAACTGCATTTTCAGTTTGTAATAACGCTCCATTTAAATACAATCTTAATCTGGTTGCATTGTTACTTTGCGCTGTGATGGATAGAGGGTCGCCAATTTGTTTGGTAATATTATCTGGTTTAGGAATGTATGTTGGCTGAGAGGTTGGATTCGTAATGCGTACAGCAAGATCTGACGTATAAACAGGTATAAACATATCACTCCCATCTATATTTCTCTGCACTTTACTTCCGTTTCCATTTCGGAATAGAATGGCAATTTTTTCTATTTTTTCAGTTGGGTTTGTTATCCCAAAATAATTCCTCAAACCACCTGTAATGGTATAAGACCATTTACTATTTCCCAACGATGTTGCTCTTGCAGCTGCATCAGCAACACCCCAATTAAACTTAGAATATTTCCAGTCCGACTGATTCGTACTCGCACTTGTTATGACGCCTATATGCACATAAATATCAGTCACCGGAGTATAAAAAAACAATTCCTGATTGCCTTTAGATCCAT
>JBDSBN010000143.1:0-2912 GCA_039921585.1 Ginsengibacter sp.
AAATTAGAGCTGCGGTTATGGGATTAAGCAATAAACGGAAACGGAAGAAAAGAAATGCTTTCGTACGATTTATCCGGTTTTTTTTTAAATGTATCTTCTTTGGGCTACTGCTTTCCATTGTGTATATTTTCTTTTGTAAATGGGTGAATCCACCCGTGACTATGACACAATTAGGAAGTGTGCTTGCCGGGTACGGACTGAAAAGAGATTATATTTCCTATGACAAAATGGGAGCAAATAGTAAACTGGCGGTCCTGGCTGGAGAGGATCAATTATTTACCGACCACAATGGATTTGATTTTAAAAGTATTCAGAAGGCGATGAAACATAATCAAACTAAAAAGTCGATGCGGGGCGCCAGTACCATAAGTCAGCAAGTTGCCAAAAATGTTTTTCTCTGGCAAAAAGGAGGATGGCTCCGAAAGGGGTTAGAGGTTTATTTTACCTTTATGATCGAAAAAATTTGGGGAAAAGAAAGAATATTGGAAATGTATCTGAACGTGGCGGAAATGGGGGAAGGAGTGTTTGGCATAGAGGCTGCTGCTCAGCATAATTTCAGAAAACATGCAAAAGACCTGACCCAAAATGAAGCGGCAATGATTGCAGCTTGTCTTCCAAATCCAAAATTATTTACCATAAAACCTTTATCAAAAAGAGTTTCTTCCAGATATCCATGGATTGTGCGGCAAATGAGAAACTTACGGAGCGATCCGGATATAAAACTATTGATCCAATAATTATTTAATCTCTGAATTTTAAATTAAAATAATATCCGGGCTTATTCGCAAATGATGCGATTGGTATACTAATATTTACAATCTAAGAAGTAATATTTTCATAGATTCCTCCGGATTATAATTTATCCACAAATTGAATGGCGTTTTGCAATCTTTCATCATGATCGCCAGAGATTTCAATCCAGGGAACGTTTTGATTGATCATTAATTCCCGATAAAAATGAAACAATTTCTCCCGTACTTTCCTGTCAGGGTATTCTCTCATACCATCCTGTTCCCAGGGCAGATCAATATTACAGAGTAAATAGCCATCATATTTTCTTGTGGCA
Organism: Ginsengibacter sp.; assembly: GCA_039921585.1. Classification (GTDB taxonomy): domain Bacteria; phylum Bacteroidota; class Bacteroidia; order Chitinophagales; family Chitinophagaceae; genus Ginsengibacter. Next base: position 1,067 of record JBDSBN010000143.1, read on the forward strand.
ATCTGACTTAAAATCCAGTTGTGACAACGGTTATATACAAATTCACACCATACCTGCATCACGTACATATCTGTATCTATAAAAAGTAGATTGTTTTTGTTGCTACCATCTAACCTGCTTTTATCACCGCTTCTTGCAGCCACTTCAAAGCTATTTGTTATCACCTCCTCTAATTGAATTTGTCCTTTTGCAATGGTCAAAAGATCATCATATTTATAGTCCGCATTAACTTCCAGGAACTTTCTGGCATATTCGGGTACCCATTTCGTATGGTAATGAGTTGCCAATTGGCTGCAAAGAGTACTTTTGCCGGTAGACTCCGGTCCAATAGCAACTATTTTTTTAAGTCGATTCAAAGGTTGGTGTTTTTGTTTTTAATACTGCTCTCGCTCTTTTTGTCCATTCTACCCATCCCCAGAAAGCCATTGCCAGTAAAATTAAATAGTATACACTTGTAAAGACATAATCTTTTACAAAATAGAGAGGGATAGATGTGATATTGGTTATCACCCACCAAGGCCAGCTATTTACTTTTTTGCGGGCCATAAGCCACATTGCTGTAAAGGCACTGGCGCTTGCAAGCGCATCTGCCCAGGGAATTACTCCAGGAGCAAATTCTCGTTTTAAATAACTCAGGGCACTGTATATAACCACATAAAACACGGCAAAAAATGTGAGCTCATGAACCCAATCCTTTTTATTACTGAAGGTTATAAGTACAATATTTTCTTTCAATTGATTTTTTCTGGTCCACAAATACCAGCCATAAACACTCATGATAGTGTAATATAAATTAACGGTCGCTTCTCCAAAAAGACTGCCTTTAAAACTCAGATAAATATAAAAAGTAGTGTTTATTAGTCCGGTTGGATAAACAAGTATGTTTTCTTTACGGGAATACCAAACGCTGATGATGCCGGAAATTACAGCAATGAACTCTAAAGGACCGGTTTCCCGAATATTGATAATAAAATGTTGGTAGATTTCTGAAAATGTCACGTTATGGATTAAATGTCAAATATAGCCTAAAACGGGCAGGTAAAGGTACAATTTAGAATGCCCTGGAAAGGAATTTTTTAATAAGTATATGAGATTTACTCAATGATTATTAGTTTGTTAAGGAACAATCCGATGTTTTATTTTGGTTGACAGCGCGTCTGTATTTCCAGGATTGTTAATGATTAAAAAATGGAACTTAACAAAAATGGTAACTAACCGAAATCTAAATAATAATTGCAACGTGTCTCTCACAAAGCTTTATTGATGAATTTTATTCAAAAAAATGTGAATCCGGATTTGGAACTTATTAAAAATGACCATAATTTCCTTGAATTCTCCTGTTCAAATAAAATATTTCAAACTTTTTTCAAGTATTTTTCTTGAAATTTCAGATTGCTTAAGTTGTTTATAATGAAACAACAATGCATTCGTATATTATTTTTTTAATTACTGTAAGTAGCACTGTTGTTGATTTAGCGCAATTATTCAAGCAGCGTTTTTAATAATCATATTGCCTTAATTGCAGCTAATCACCTTTTCCGCACCAGAGTTCTTTGATGGATACTATTATATTATTTTTCGTTTAAAATTATTCAATTACCTACTGAGGATTATGAAGTTTAAATGCAAATGATTCCGTATCAGGAATTTCCACTTCTAGAATTTTTTGAATGAACGAACGAAATAATGATAAATCCAAATAAATAGTTGTCCTCTACAAACCACCTCTGTCTCTTAATCTGATTTGCTTTAACCAGGCTATTAATTTAGTGGGTTGAACCAATCTTTCTGTTCATGAGAAATAGGATTTCAAGTATATCATCCTTCATTAAAATCATTGAACATG
>JBDSBN010000144.1:0-5922 GCA_039921585.1 Ginsengibacter sp.
ATTTGAAAATCCTTTTAACTTGTCGGATTCCGCAGAATCAATATTTTGTGAGATCAATCTTTTTGCCCAGGATGACCATCTCTTAAATAAACGTGGCGCTTATCGGTTAGAACTCACTCCTCAAAAAATTTCGATGAATGTTTCGGGTAATCAGGGGTTGTTTTATGCCTTACAAACACTGCGGCAATTAAAAATAGAAAAGGGTGGACAATCGTTTCTTCCGGAATGTAAAATTGAAGATTTCCCCGATGTGATTCATCGGGGCACGGTGGAAGGGTTTTATGGAGAACCCTGGTCGTTCGAAGACAGGCTGGAGCAAATTTCATTTTATGGAAAACTAAAACTAAACACCTATATCTACGGTCCCAAAGATGATCAGTACCATTCTTCTCCCAATTGGAGATTGCCGTATCCGGAAGAAGAGGCAAATAAAATACAAACGCTGGTTAAAACGGCCAACAATAATTATGTGGATTTTGTTTGGGCAATTCATCCCGGTCTGGATATTCAGTGGACATTAGCAGATAGTCAGGCAGTGATCAAGAAGTTTGAAATGATGTACGATCTGGGCGTCCGGAATTTTGCCGTCTTTTTTGATGACATTACCGGCGCAGGAACAGACGCGCGCAAACAATCCGGATTGTTGAACCATATACAGAAAAGTTTCGTCGATGTAAAACCGGATGTTGGACCTCTCATCATGTGTCCGACTGAATACAATAAAGCATGGAGTAATAAAAACCCCGGAACCTATCTGGATATTTTAGGAGCAGAGCTGGATCCTTCCATTCATATCATGTGGACCGGCAACAGTGTGGTTGCTGATATAAAGAAAGAAGATCTGGAATGGGTAAATACCCGGATTCAAAGGCCTGCTTATGTGTGGTGGAATTTTCCTGTAAGTGATTATGTCCGAAATCATTTACTGATGGGACCGGTTTATGGCCTTGATTCGGATGCTAAAAATGAAATGTCTGGTTTTGTTTCCAATCCGATGGATAAGGCAGAGGCTTCGAAGGTGGGAATATTTGGCGTAGCCATGTATGCATGGAATTTGAAAGCATTTAATTCTCAACAGGCCTGGGAAGCAGCTAACCGGTATGTCATGCCGGAAGCGCCACAAGAATTCATGTTGTTTAATGCACACAACAGCGATCTTGGTCCGAATGGCCATGGCTACAGGAGAGAGGAATCCGTGAAAATAAAGCCTGCTGTTGAGTCATTTTTGAAAAAATATGAAAGGGCAACTTACGATGAGAATCTGGTAAAAGAGATCCAAAGTGAATTTGACAGTATATCTCTGACTCCCGGAAGGATCATTTCCCGGAGCAGGAACAAAAGATTGGTAGAACAAATGATGCCCTGGCTGATTCAATTCGAATTGTTGGGGAAATCCGGGGCTGCTGCAATGAGGATGGTTGAGAAACTGCACGAAAAAGAATTCCCGAAAGCATGGTCTTTTTATTTGGAAGTAAAAGAAGGACTGGATAGTATGGAATTTGTCGATAAAAAATATAATCAGAATCCATATCAACCTGGAGTAAAAACAGGATCATTAATATTAACTCCCTTTGTAAGTTCTCTTTTTACTTTGGGAGGGAATCAGTTTTTGAATCCGGAAAAAACAATTTTAGAAATTTCAACTTTGTCCACATCGAATTCTGATTTTGCGTCATTAAAATATACCAATGCCGAAAAGTTGAAAAATCAACCTCTATTCTTAACCAATACCAGCATTTCATACTCGCCGGTGTTGGAATCTCTGGTACTTCAACCGGGTGATTATATCGGAATAAAACTGGCTCAAAACTTAAAAGCATCTGAGTGGTTGTTCGATTTCAGAACAGCCTCTTTGAAAAAATGGGGAGCGGTAGAAATTTCTTTGGATGGAGATAATTGGGTACCTCTGGATTTTTCTGAAAAAAATGGGAAGGGTAAATTGTCCTTAAGCAACAATTCTTTTCAATATATCAGATTAATCAATTTTAGTAATGAAAATCAGAATACGTTTTTGAGAGAATTTAAACTGATCGTAGAGACTGTAAACCAAGATGGTCAACATGCTTTTGCATTGGATGGCAGTTTAAATACCTTTGAAACCTTTACAAAACATACGCCATTGCAAATAAAGTTGCCGGAAAGTTATAAAGGGAAAAATTTGATCATTTTGATGAGTAAGGTCGGTTCCGGATTAAAAAGTATTTCAGCAATCAAGAACAATAAAAAAGACAAATTAATATACAAGGGAGATGCGTCATACATCCGGTTAGATAGAAAAAAACTAAAAAAAATAAATACGCTTCATTTTTCTTTTGTATCTGAAGGAATCGGGAAAGTTTATGAAATAATTCCGGTGGATTAATCGAACCCATTGGATCATTTTTTTAAACGGAATAATTTGTACAGAGTTGTCATAAATCAATGAATAGATGGATTTGGCTTATGTGATTGTATAAATTTTGACCTGAAGTATATCATCAATAAGCCATCTTATTTATAAATAGGCAACATTCGGGTATGAATTGCTTTTCATTAAGAGGGAAACTTAAGTACTTTTGCAACATTTGGAATAATAAAAAATATTATGAGTTATAACTATCTGCCCCTTGATAAAAGTGAATTGACTTTTAAGCAAATCAAGCATCTTTTAAAATATAAGCAACTTGTTTCTGTGACCTACGGTGCTCACGAGGCAATCGTACATTGCCGTGAATTTCTGGACAAAAAAATGGAACAGAGCGATTCCTTGTTTTACGGAATTAATACAGGTTTTGGCTTTCTTCAAAACGTACAAATTGATAAAAATCAGCTCCACGATTTGCAGGATAATCTCCTGAAGTCGCACGCTTGTGGTATGGGTGATGAAGTGCCTGAGGAGATTGTGAAAATGATGCTGATGTTAAAAGTGAAATCATTGAGTTATGGTCATTCCGGAGTCGGAATCGACGTTGTAAAGCGCCTCATTGATATGCATAACGAAGATATTGTGCCCGTGGTTTACACACAAGGCTCTTTAGGGGCGTCCGGAGATTTAGCTCCCTTGAGTCATCTTTGTCTGCCACTAATTGGGTTGGGTGAAGTAAAAATAAAAGGCGATAAAATCCCTGCGGAGATGGCGCTTAAAAAGCAAGGGTGGGAGCCAATAGAATTGCAAAGCAAAGAAGGTTTGGCATTAATCAATGGAACACAGTTTATGAGTGCCTATGGCTTACATAATCTTGTAACCGCCGAACGCTTATTAAAATGGGCTGACTTAATTTCAGCCATTTCATTCGATGCTTTTAAAGGAAATGCAGATTGTTTTAACGCCCACATTCATCAGGTACGTCCTCATACAGGACAGGTATCCGTTGCAGCCAATTTAAGAAAGCATTTAACCGGAAGCAGTATTGCTGAGTGTGATAAAGAACAGTTACAGGATCCTTATTCCTTTCGCTGTATTCCTCAGGTACATGGTGCGTCCAGAGATACCTTTGATTTTGTACTGAAAACGTTTTTAATGGAGATCAATTCCGTGACAGATAATCCGAATATTTTTCCGGATGAGGATCTTATTTTGAGTGGTGGTAATTTTCATGGGCAACCATTAGCTCTGGGACTGGATTTTTTATCCATCGCTATGAGTGAAATTGGGAATATTTCTGAACGCAGAACGTATCAGCTACTCAGCGGACAAAGAGGGTTGCCTCTGTTTTTGGTAAATGATTCCGGTTTAAATTCAGGATTAATGATACCACAGTATACCGCTGCCGGAATTGTTAGTGAAAACAAGCAATTGTGCACACCTTCTTCCATAGATTCCATTTCATCTTCAAACAATCAGGAAGATCATGTAAGTATGGGAGCAAATGCCGCAACTAAATGCTACAGACTCCTTAAAAATGTTGAGAAAGTACTTGCAATTGAATTGCTGACTGCAGCCCAGGCATTAGAATTTCAACGACCGATGACTTCATCAGATGAAATAGAAAATGTTGTAAAGGCTTTCAGAGAAAAAGTTTCTTTTAATACGCAGGATAGAGTTTTGCATGATGATATGGTAAATGCAGTAGAATTTTTGCAAACATATTCTCTCGATGAGGAAGAATAATATTTCTGTTTATTCCATTTCAATGGAAAATGTTTATTCTGTTCAATTACTAAATAAAATAACCCGATTATTATAATTTGATACCCTATTATAAAGTCAAATAAAGATATATTATGAGCAATAAAAACTATGATCCTGTAAAATATAAAACGCCCACAGGAAATCAAATGAGTTGCAAAGGATGGCAACAGGAAGCAGCTTTAAGAATGCTGTTAAATAATTTAGATCCGGAAGTGGCTGAATTGCCGGAAGAGTTGATCGTATACGGCGGACGGGGCAAAGCTGCCCGTAATTTTGAAAGTCTGGATTTAATTATTAAAGCACTGAAAGATCTTGAAAATGATGAAACGCTTTTAATTCAAAGTGGTAAGCCGGTAGCGATGCTTCAGACTCATGAATCAGCGCCAAGGGTTCTGATATCCAACTCGCAGTTAGTGCCGAAATGGGCAACATGGGAAGTGTTTGATAAATTAGAAAAAGAGGGGCTCATGATGTATGGTCAAATGACAGCCGGTTCCTGGATTTACATCGGTAGTCAGGGAATTGTTCAGGGAACCTATGAAACATTTGGAGCTGTGGCCAACAAGCATTTTAATCATACTTTGAAAGGTACATTGAGCGTAACTGCTGGTCTTGGAGGAATGGGCGGGGCTCAACCTCTTTCTGTCACAATGAATGGAGGAGTTTGTCTGGCTGCGGAAGTAGAAAAATGGCGCATTGAAAAAAGACTGGAAACAAAATACCTGGATGAAATGGTATTGGATATTGATGAAGGAATTGATAAAGCATTAAAAGCAAAAGAGGAAGGGAAAGCCTGGAGTATCGGCGTGCATTGCAATGCCGTAGATCTTTTGCAAAGATTGGCAGACAGAAAAATAAACATAGATGTATTGACAGATCAGACCTCTGCGCACGATCCATTGATCGGATATATTCCACACGGCATTTCTTTAGAAGAGGCAAATGAACTCAGAAAAAATGATCCGGAAAAATATATAAAGCTCAGCTACGCGAGTATGAAACGTCATGTGGAGTTGATGCTTGAACTGCAGAAAGCAGGAGCTATTACATTTGATTACGGCAATAATCTCCGTGCCCGTGCGCAGGAAGCCGGGTTGGAAAATGCGTTTGATTTTCCGGGGTTTGTTCCGGCATATATCCGTCCTCTTTTTTGCGAAGGCAAAGGTCCTTTCCGTTGGGCTGCTTTAAGTGGTGATCCGGCGGATATTGCAGAAACAGATCGATTGATGATGAAATTGTTTCCGGAAAATGAGGGGATGATCCGCTGGATAAAAATGGCTCAGGAGAAAATTGCTTTCCAGGGCCTGCCGGCAAGAATTTGCTGGATAGGGCAGGGGGATCGTGAAAAAGCAGGACTTGCTTTCAATGAACTTGTTCGTTCCGGAAAAGTGAAAGCCCCGATTGTTATCGGGCGGGATCATCTGGATACGGGGTCGGTAGCAAGCCCGAATCGGGAAACGGAAAGTATGATGGATGGCAGTGATGCAGTGGCGGATTGGCCGGTGTTAAATGCATTAATGAATACAGCCGGCGGGGCAAGTTGGGTGAGTTTACATCATGGCGGAGGTGTAGGTATGGGATATAGTATTCATGCCGGTATGGTGATTGTAGCGGATGGAACAGATGAGGCCGAAGTAAAACTTAGTCGGGTTTTAAGAAATGATCCGGGCCTGGGAGTTATTCGTCATGCTGATGCAGGATATTACATTGCAAAGGATTACGCCAGGAAATATCGATTGGATATTAAAGAGAGATTAAAGTAGTATTATAAATATCCTTCTAGCTGATTAAATGCTGGTTTCTCGCAGATA
>JBDSBN010000145.1:0-2509 GCA_039921585.1 Ginsengibacter sp.
GGTTGGGCCAGTACCGATGTTCTTCCTATCAGACCACTGTCTGTATTATTAACCGGATTAAATATTTATACCGGAGGGCCGGCAGGTAAGCTGGAGTTTGCTATGTCCGGAACGGCATTCAATAGCAGAAACATCAAGGTGAAATACAATAACACCTACATACATGAGCAGCCAATGTCATATATGAGTTATGTAAAAAAAACGATTGAAAATATTCCTCAAAGTCTGAATGTACATTCCGACTATGTTCGTTTTTATTTTGAAAGCACCTCTCCGGTTTCAACAGATAGAAGTGTTGTGTCTAATTTTGTGTTTACGTACCCAAGCCGTTGGAATTTTAATAATCAAAACGAATTTTCTTTCGAAATGCCGGCTTCTGCTACAGAGAAATTAATAGAAATAGTGAATTTTAACTCCGGAAATGTGGCGCCTGTTCTGCTTGATTTAACTTCCTTGAAAAGATACAAAGGGGATATCTCTACCGTACCCGGTAAGATCAGATTTATGCTGCCACCAGCAGGAGTTAGTCAAAAATATCAGTTGTTGAATGTCTCCAATTCTATTGGAAGCGAGGTGACCAAAGTTCAGAAAAAGACATTTGTCAATTTTGAAGATGTCGGCAATCAGGGGGATTATTTAATCATTTCAAATAAAGCACTTTTTAGTGGATCAGATGGTAAAAACTATGTGGATTTATACAAGCAATACCGGGAGTCAGCCGCAGGTGGAAATTACCGTGTTCAGATAGTTGATATTGACGAGTTGGTCGATCAATTTGCTTATGGGATCAAAAAGCATCCATCTTCTATAAAAGATTTCATTCAATATGCTGCTTCCACCTTTACTTTAAAACCAAATTTTGTGTTTCTGGTAGGTAAAGGAGTAACTTATGATGAGTATCTATTAAGACAAAGCAGTCTTTTTTCAGAAAAGTTAAACCTGGTACCCACTTTTGGTTATCCGGCTTCAGATGTTTTGCTATCGGCTCCATATGGAAGTGGAGTACCTACAGTTCCAATTGGCAGTCTTTCTGTGGTCAACGGAGATGAGGTAGGAAATTATCTCCGGAAAATGATTGAATATGAAGCAAGGCATAATAGTCCGGTTCAAACATTGGAAAATAAACTTCCATTAAAAAATATCATTCAGATTGTAGGATCAAATGATCTTTCCGAGAGCAACACGTTTACTGCATATATGAATGATTACAAGTCCATACTTAAGGATACTTCATATGGAGCGAATGTGGATTTATTTGTAAAAACGAGCAATTCTTCTGTACAGTTATTGTCCAGTCAAAAAATTGAACAATATTTTAAAGATGGAATCAATCTGATCAGCTATTTCGGTCACTCTTCAGCCAATACGCTTGGATTTAATTTAAGTAGCCCAACTTCCTATGATAATCCGGGTAAATATCCATTTTTTATGGTAAGTGGGTGTACCGCAGGAAATAATTACATTATGGATTCCACTCGATATCTCGAAAATAAAATGACTATTTCGGAAGATTTTGTTTTGACACCCAACAGAGGGAGTATCGGTTTCTTTGCCAGTTCACATTATGGATTACCTCCTCAATTACATTATTATAACAAGAGCTTTTTTAATGATGCGGTTAGAATAAATTATGGTCTGACGATAGGAGAGCTTCAAAGAAACACCATCCAGAAAGTAGGTGGTAATAACCCCACTCAGGACTTTTTTACGCGGGCCGATTATGAAGAAATGACTTTACACGGAGATCCCGCACTTAGATTAAGTACACAGGCTAAGCCGGATTATATTATAGAGGATCAGTTAATAAAAGTCAATCCCACATTTATATCTGTATCTGAATCGCATTTTGAAATAGACGCTAAAGCATACAATATTGGGAAGGCTGTCAAAGATTCCATTAGTTTCCGTGTACAAAGAACCTATCCAAATGGTATTACCGAAACGATTTTAAATAAGCGGATTCGGGGAATTAATTATCAGGACTCTATTCGCATTCAGGTTCCTATTATTTCTACGAGGGATAAAGGGCTCAATAAAATGATCATTACTATTGATGCAGATAATGAAGTAGATGAGCTTTCTGAAGGAAATAATTCGATAACGAAGGAAGTGTATATTTATGAAGATGAAGCACGACCGGCTTACCCCGGGGAATTTGCCATTGTCAATAATTCTGCTCAGAAATTGTTTGCCTCCACTGCAGATCCGTTTAGTCCGACGAAGGCATATGTAATGGAGATTGATACCACCCAATTATTTAATTCGCCTATTAAAAGAACCAGCGAAATAAATTCCATTGGCGGAGTTTTGGAATTTGAACCTGGACTGAGTTACCAGGATAATTCGGTTTATTATTGGCGGGTGGCTGTGAAACCCCTCTCAGGATTACCTCAGGATTATCACTGGAATAAATCTTCGTTTATTTATCTGGCAAATAGTTCTCTTGGTGCAAACCAGTCGCACTTTTATCAGCACCTTGCTTCGGATACTCAAAATATCAAACTCACCT
>JBDSBN010000146.1:0-2886 GCA_039921585.1 Ginsengibacter sp.
AACCACGCCAATGAAGTTAAGTGCTTAGAAAACACATAACTACCTGACACTGAATAATAATTGTATCCATTAGTTTCTTTTGGCAAAGTGGATGAAATATCCCTTCTAAAGGTTCCATCAAGGAAAGCCAGATCCTGGTATCCTAAAGTAACCCCTGCATAATACCCATCCACAGCAATGCTGGAAACCCTTTCAATTGGTGCGTTGATTGGATTTTTTGAATTACTTAATGCATACAATTTTGGTACTATAAGCCCTCCATTGGTAGTAGCAAATATGGAAGAAACTTCCGTTCTATTGATATTAGTTCCTACTACACCTTTCAGATTAAAATCTTCATTGAGGTCCTTATCAAAATTACCCATTAAATCATAGTTGGTTTCCCTAAAAGAACGGTTATATCTTGAATAAGAGGGAGTAGTCAAACTACCTACTGCATACCTTTCTTCTTGTATTTCATCATAAGAATCCAACGAAATTCTACCGGTAAAATTTAACCAATTTGTTGCTTCAAAGTTTAATGATGCATACCCAAAATACCTGCTTCTGGTATCATTTTGATAGTTTTCATACCGTGTCCAATAGGGATTGTCAGTATAAATAGGTTTTAAATTATCCTCATCTGTAGGATCGGCCCAGTTCCAGGTGATATTTTGACCTGTTCTGAAATAGGCTTCTCTTTGTTCTTTTACGTCCATATTAGCTTGATACCATTGACGAAAGTTTTGATTGACATTCCAATCATCATATCCGGTACCGTATCTTCCTTTTCCATCTATTTTAGAAAAATTGATACTTCCCGTTGCTGTCAAGCGATCAATAAGCTTGTAGGTAGAATTAAAATTGAAAAGGTTTTTGACAACATTACTATTGGGCAAAATTCCTTTTTCATCATTCCGCGTATAGCCAATTAAGAAAGTTCCCTTCTCGTTTCCGCCTGAAAGATTTATATTATTATTTGTAGAAATACTGTTTTCATAGAAGCTTTCAGGAGTATTTGCTGCGGCTACCCAAGGCCTGGGTTTGTGATAAAATGGCGAAGTCCGGTCAAATGCATCCCAATGGTAAACCATCAGGTTTGGATCAAACTTTTGACCATATGAAGCATCTTCCGTTGTAGGTACACTAAATCTTTGGTACCATCTCCATCCACATCAAAATAGAAAAACCCACCGTTAGGTGCTGGTCCACCATAACCACTTGTCGCATATCCGGCACCATACTGATTCTGATATTTTGCAAAAGTGCTTTTGTCAATAGATCCAAAGGTGATACCTGAATTTATGGTGATACCCAAACCTTTTGAACCTTTTTTAGTAGTGATCATTATAACACCGTTACCTGCCCGGGATCCGTAAAGAGCTGTAGAAGCGGCTCCTTTTAAAACTGTTATTGACTCAATGTCATCAGGATTAATATCGGCTGCTGCATTACCATAATCATAACCTCCTCGCCCGGTTACGGCATCAGTAGTGTTGGTGTTAGAGTTATCAATGGGCACTCCATCTATTACAAATAAGGCCTGATTTGAGTTTGCTAATGATTTAGTACCACGGATTACAATGTTGGTAGAACCTCCGATACCATTACCCTGCCTGATTTCCACACCAGATACTTTTCCGGATAATGAAGATGCTGCATTTGCACTTCGCGTATTACTAACACTTTCACCCGTTACTTGCTGAGCAGCATAGGGAAGTGAATTTCTTGTTCGTTGAATACCTAACGCAGTTACAACTACTGTGGATAATTCTGAGGCGTTTCTAGACATGACAACTTCTACAGTATTACCAGAAGGTGTGACTGTTTGAGATGAAAATCCGATAGCAGTAATAGTTAGAGTTCCTGTACCTTTTTGTGAAATGGAGAATTTACCTACAGCATCCGCTGTTGTCGCATTTTTAGTTCCGGTTTCTGTAACCGTTGCAAACGGAACAGGATTACCAGAGTCATCGGTAACCGTACCGGTTATAACTCGACCCTGTGAAAATGTCCATACTCCACAGAGCATTAGCATTGTAAAAAACAAAATAATTTTTTTCATGTTCAATGATTTTAATGAAGGATGATATACTTGAAATCCTATTTCTCATGAACAGAAAGATTGGTTCAACCCACTAAATTAATAGCCTGGTTAAAGCAAATCAGATTAAGAGACAGAAGGGGTAGTTGATGACAACTATTTTTTTTGATTTATAATTATTTCGTTCGCATCATTCAAAAAAAAATTAAAGAACTAAAAATTCTGATTCGGAATCATCTGCATTTATGCGTCATATCCTCAGCAGGTAATTGAATAATTTTAAACGAAAAATAATATCATAGTTTCCATCAAAGAACTCTGGTGCGGAAAAGGTGATTAGCTGCAATTAAGGCAATATCATTATTAAAAACGCTGCTTGAATAATTGAGCTAAATCAACAACAGTGCTACTTACAGCAAGTAAAAAAATAATATACGAATGCATTATTTATTCATTATAAACAACTTAAACAATCTGAAATTTCAAAAAAAATACTTGAAAAAAGTTTGAAATATTTTATTTGAACAGGCGAATTCCAGGAAATTCTGGTCATTTTCAATAAGCTCCAAATCCGTATTTACATTTTTTTGAATAAAATTCTTCAATAAAGCTTTGTGGTAGACACGTAGCTTTTATTATTTAGATTTCGATTAGTTACCATTTTTGTCAAGGTTCAATTTTAATCATAGACTATCCTGGAAATACAGATGTGCTGTCAACCAAAATAAAATCTCGGATTGTTCCTTAATAAACTCATAATCATTGATTAAATCTCATATACTTTTTAAAAAATTCCTTTCCAGGGCATTCTAAATTGTACCTTTACCTGCCCGTTTTAGGCTATATTTGACATTTAATCCATA
>JBDSBN010000147.1:0-4413 GCA_039921585.1 Ginsengibacter sp.
AATAATAAGATTTAGAAAAGATAGCATTGGTGACAAACAAATTAAAGACGTGTTGTCTGCCTTGAATGGCGGCTAACGTCGGCGGCTTGGTGTCAGTGCCGAAAACTGATGCTCATTAAAAAACTAAAGGTCAAATTATGAACGAAAGTAAAATCGAAGAACCGAACGGCATTGCACCAAACCGATTGTTGCCCGCTGTTCATTTGTTAAAGTTTGTTAAATTTACAAAATAGTTTAAAATAATTGTAAAAAGATTTGGTTAATACAATTATGTGCTTTATATTTGTATCACAAAAGAGCAATGAAGCACTTTTGAAAAACAAAAAATCATGCAAAATACAGAAAACACAATCAGAGAAACTTTAGAAAAAAACGGTTACACTTACGAAGGTGTACAAACTGACAGAAGAGGAAAGAAATACAATGTGTATATGAAAGATGGCAAAACTTACCATTGCGCCGGATTGGATATCCCGACCAATGAAATTAAGTTAAGAGACATTTCAGACGTAAAATTATAATCACAATCAGAAAATTTAAAATTATTAAAGATGAAAACTCAAATCAAAATGGCAAAAATTAAATACTCATTTATTATAGACGGAAAGGTTTTTAATAAAGAAGAGCTTTTTGAAGGCAGAAACGATTCGAACTTTTTCAATGATATTGAAGAAGAGTTAAATGAAAAGTACGGTGATAGGCTGGATAAAGTAGATCACAGCTCAAGAATTATTCATTTAAAATATTAATCGTGAGAAAAGTATTGCATTTAGAAAACAAAGCAACCGGTGAGCATAAGTATTACGGCTCACTGGTTGCGCTTTTCCTGGATAATAAGGATTTAGGGATTAGTAAATTTTCGTTAGACAGGTATGATTTTAATCAGCCTTTTGAAAATGAAACTCACATCATAAGAAGTGGGTTTCTTTTTTCCGCTGGCGACATTAGGAACGCTGCCGAATAGCGGGCAACGCTCTTGGGGCTTACCGAAGGGTGGAAAAGATATTCAAAACTTGATAAATGGAACTAAAGATGAACAACGAACAACAGATTATATCAGCACGTAAGCCACCTTTTGGTAAACCCCGTGTTAGCCGCCGTTTGTTTACGATTGACGACTTACAAATATTATCGGGAGCTATCGCTATTCCTTCATTGACAGATAAAATTGTTGATGAATCTTTTGCTGCAAATATCACCGATAAATTAGAGTTAAAAGGAAATTGTATTGACTATGTATCTCTTGATGATTTTGGATATATAATAATAAGATTTAGAAAAGATAGCATTGGTGACAAACAAATTAAAGACGTGTTGTCTGCCTTGAATGGCGGCTAACGCTCTTGGGGCTTGGCGAAGTGGCAGGAACCGAAGCTGATTGAAAAACTGAATTTAAATAATAATTCCAATGCTCAACAAAGAACTGATTAGCCATTTTGCCAAACCCAATGTACTATGTCTGTTTTTTGCTTGGCTGCGGAGCATTTAAGACAAATAATAATTTTAAACTCTAAAAATAGAAAAAATGTCAAAACAATTAAAATTGAAAGACCTGAAAAAGGCACTCGACAAAATGTCAAAAGAGCAATTAGAGCAGAACATGGTATATAGTTCTGACAACTATTCATTAAGCGGCACAGTTACCGGGATAGGGCGTGCGAAAGCAACTCTGTACTACACAGGTGAAGATGACCCTTCTGAATTATACACCATGAAGCAGTTAAAAGAGGATTACGACAAAGAAGAAATAGAAGGTTTTACTGTGGAAATAAAAAAGGGTGATTTTGTAATTAAATTCTAAAGTTAAATAAATAGCACCAAAGCCAAATCAACGAACCGCTGTGTGGCAAGGGGCAAAAAATAGCATAGTACTCATAAATATCCGCAATTCAAAAAATTGAACAACTATGAACGTCAACCAAATATGTGATCTTATTTCGGGATCTACGGAAAAAAAGAATGGATTGTCTAACGCTGATTTGGTTCAAATTATTGAACACACAGGCGGGTACCTGAACTTAAAAACCATTCCGGAATATGCGAAAGAAAACGGGATAAGCTATAACGGAGCTAAAAAGTTTAGAACAGTCAGGAAGATATTTAATGTGAAATTTGTAATTGATAATGATTAAGGGATCTCAAAAAACATACAAATGAATAATTTAGAAGAAAGTAGCCTTTTTGGTACATTGCCTATTATATCTACTCAATTGGTAGATCAGTATGGATTTACTTTTAAAGTAGATTATACTAAAGATTTTGATACGGATGAATATTACAGTTTGCAATTAGCTACCTACAAAAAGAAAATTGTTGGTAACCTTGAAATTCATGTTACCGATTGCTTTAAATTCATAGGCGTACCGGATACCTTTAAATATGTATCTACAATGGTTGAAATAGTGCAGGGTACAGAATTTCAGGAAATTAAAATAAGTAGAATATCGGAATTATTAATGTTGATTAATTTATTGCAGGGCACTGATAAAATTCCTTAATTTCACATCGTTATATAGCTAAGCGTGTAAGCTCCCTGCATGGGCCTTCAATAAAATGAAGGCCCATTATTTATTAAGGTACCGGCGGTCCGGATGTTCCAGGTCCGGTTGTAACGCCTGTATGGGTATGTTTTTTTAAACTCACACCACCGGCTTTTATATCCGATCCGGAAATTTCCCCGGTACCGGTTATTTTTCCGGTAAGTTCTATGTCACCGGCTATTTCTACTTTTCCGGATCCGGGAACGGGCCCTGCACCTGGAGCAATGGAAAGTGAAGCGGCGGCCAATGTACCGGAAACAATCACATTGCCGGAAAGCTCTATAATCGGGGCGGTAATGGTTGCTTTCACGGTGGCATTTCCTTCCAGTATTGTACCGGCTTCAATGGATGCTTTGCCCGTGGTTTTGGCTTCCAGTTGGCCTTTTACATCTACGGTCAACTTGTGGGTTGACTTATCGTATTCAATCAGTGTTCCATCGGAAAACAGTTTCCGGAATTTCCCTTTGCCTTCACCGGGATCCGGTGTGTCTTTTTCGTTAGGTATGGCTCCTAAACAGATTCCTTCATTGCAATTGGCATCCATCAAACAAACGATGTGTTCATTTATTTCAAGCTGCAAGCTCTCTTTATCGCTTTTGCTTTTACGCTGTACTACCGGCAGCCAATCGGTTACTATTTCATCTTCTTCAAAACTTGCTTTAATGTAGCCGGCTTTTACATCGGAAACAATGCCGTATTTAAATTGCATATTTTACTTTTTAAAATTCTGAATCGGATTCACTTTCTTCTTTCTTTT
This sequence comes from Ginsengibacter sp., assembly GCA_039921585.1. Taxonomy (GTDB): domain Bacteria; phylum Bacteroidota; class Bacteroidia; order Chitinophagales; family Chitinophagaceae; genus Ginsengibacter. The sequence continues at coordinate 3,298 of JBDSBN010000147.1, forward strand.
TTGCTTTCTTTTCTTTTTCGATTAACCCGGTGCGTTTAATATCGATACTGGTTGTGTAACCTCCATCCTTTTCGACCAGGTGCGAAGATTCCCGAATATAATAATTGCCGGAAAATACACCACGGCCCAATAATGTGCAATTATTCCAGGCAAGGGCTAAGATATTTCCTAAAATAGTTGCATTGCCTTCCTGCTGTAAGGAATTCGCATTGTACAAAGCAACCTTTGATTTTATTTCCGCCTGCTGCTTATTTTCGGCCCGTAATTTTATTTCCAGGGTATCCACTTTGCCACCGGTAAAGGCAGGATCATCTTCTTTTTTCTCAAAAGTGATCACGGTTTTTTCTTTCGGATTGTGGTAAGATAATTTTACGGCCCTGAAGGAGTTGCTTGTTTTGTCGGTAATTTCGGAACTGATAATTTCATTCCGGTTTATGGTAAGAGCTTCTGTTTTGTTTTCCAGTTCAAAAACGGATGTGAAGATCAACAGGTTTTCCCGGATGGAAAAGGTGTAACCATAATCATTTGCCAAACGCTGCAGGAACTTTAGATCATGTTCCCGATATTGAGTTTCCCGTGCTATGCGTACATTTTCAATATTGCCTTGCAATTTTAAACCATGCTTTGCGGCAATGGTATTGGCTATTTCCCGAAGGGTTTTATTTTCGTGTGCGTAACTATTCTTTGTCCGGATTGCTTTGTTTATACCGGCTCCAATTCCTTTAATGCTCAAAATATCGCCGTCAATGGAAATGCTACTTACTATTTCATCCACGGTAAAGGTGCCACAATCCAGGACTTTACCCAGGTCAAAAATCTTTGCCGAAATTTTATCTCCTTTTGTAGGATACCATGCATTTTGCCAAAGTTGATCGCTATCTTCCAGGGTAATTTCCAATTCATCCGCTTCGCCTTTTGATTTATCGGTATAAGAAAAAGAAATTAAATAGGGTAGGATGGAACCGGTTATATTGGTGCCCTGGTAGTAGATTTCGTATGTAACTTTGGGAACGGTCATTGAGGTATGGGGTGATGTAGTGATTTGGTGATTTAGTGATGGGTTAAAGAGCTTCAATTTCTTTTTCTACTTTATCCCAATAGACAAATTCACGATCC
>JBDSBN010000148.1:0-3780 GCA_039921585.1 Ginsengibacter sp.
AATCATATTAAATGCTGCAATGATCAAAATCAGCGTTAAAACAGCATAAATAAACCACTTTTCAAGTCGCATAGAATTGTACAAACTTGTATTTTGCTGAAACTTGGTCAATACTTTATAATTGCCACCCAATTTATCTTGCAAAAGCTGTGTAAACTTCTTTGGGTTGGCATTACTTAAAAGAGATATCTCAAGTGAGCTATATTCATCTGCACCGTAATTCATTTGTTGTTTAACAAAAGCCAGATTCGTGATGACATATTTATTATCAAAATCCTGCTGAATCGCAAAACTTCCACTGGTACCGGCGTTCCCCTCACTAAGTGCAGAGATGGGTGAAGGGTTTTCCCGATCGGTTTTTTTGGGAAGAAATACGGTAACCGGGTAAAGATTTCGATCGGAATATAAGCCCAAAGCAGCTTCGATACCCGATCCAAGCACTAGTTCAGGTTCGTGAATATTGCCTGTTTTGAAAGTTCCCCGATACATTTTTTCAGGCACTCCAGATACAGAATTGTAATTGCTATCTACTCCCTTAAGTAGTACCACTGTTTGCTGTTCTCCACTTTGTAAAAGCGCCTTTTCCTCTACATTAAAGGAAGTACCTGCAATTCCGGGAATCTGGTTAATTTCCTTTAATTGACTTGTGGTAAGAGTCAGCGTTTTACCAGAGGCCGGAGTAACTTTTACATCTGCATAAAAATTTGAATAAAGCGATTGTACTAAATCCTCAAATCCATTAAAAACACTTAATACCAACACCTGACACATGGTAGAAAAAGCAATTACTCCTGCTGTTACCCATGAAATAATATTGATGGCGTTAGTGCTTTTTTTAGCTTTAAAATATCTCCAGGCAAATTTTAAATACAAGGACTTGGTTTATATTTGGTGGGAAGTAGTTAAAAGAATTTCAAAACCAGAATACCATAATAATAACTCGATCATTTTATCACTAAAGATATTTTAGGAAATTAAAATTTCAATTTAGCTTTCATCTTTTTTATTGTTGGGATCCGTATTTTTAATCTCATCAAGCAACTTTTCTATTTTGAAAACATAATCAAGCGTGTCATCCAAATAGAAAGTTAATTGTGGAATACTCCGTAACTGATGGCGCATTCTTCTGCCCAATTCGCCGCGTATTTCACTATTATGAGATTTAAATTTTTCCAGAGCAGCATCTGAATCCTTCACCTGGAAGAAACTCAAATAGATTCGGGCTTCAAATAAATCGGGAGTTATTTTTACTGAAGATATGGATACCATTCCACCCTCTACCATATTCAGTCCCATTTTCAGGAAGATATCATTCAATTGTTTCGCAATTTCTACGGCTACCTGTTTTTTTCTTTTTCCTTCTGTCATTATATATAATTAGGGTTCTTTGTAAAATTAGTTACTTTGCTGCTATTAATGAATCAAAAATCATTTTAAATATTTAATGAAGAGTTTACGAACTGTTTACCGCTATGTAGCAAGGTACCCAAAATTAATTTTTGTGTACTTTTCCTTCAATATCCTCTCTAATTTATTTTCAGTTATTTCACTGGGAATGTTAAGCCCTTTCTTATTACTGATATTCGAAAAGAAAAATACTCTGGGAGATATTCAGGATGGAGCAGGATTAGAAACTTTGAATCCAATCAATAATTTAAAACTCTATCTTTTTGAGATCGTACAACAGCCCGACGGAGATTTTAAAGCGCTTGGCCTGATCTGTGTATTGATTTTAAGTTTCATTATTCTCAAAAACTTTTTTCTATACTTATCCTTATATGTGCTCACGCCAATTCGTAATATCATTGTGAATGATATGCGCACAAGTATGTATAAAAAGGTGTTGAATCTGCCGGTTGGTTATTTCAATAACCAAAGGAAAGGGGATATCATGAGCAGACTGACCAACGATTTGAGCGATGTTGAAAGCTCTATCGTCAGCTTACTTGCAACAGTGTTTAAAGAGCCGGTAACTATATTCATATTCTTTGCTTATATGATTATTTTAAGTCCGCAACTGACTCTGTTTCTTTTATTATTTCTTCCTATATCAGGACTTATTATTGGACGAATCGGTCGCTCTTTAAAACGAAATAGTACAGAAGCACAGGAAAAGCAAGGAGTGATTCTATCTACGATCGAGGAAACGGTTGGGGGCATCCGGGTTATAAAAGGATTCAATGCAGAAAGCGAACAATTCAAAAAGTTCAATATCCAAAATGATGAAATATTAACGATTAAAAACAAGGTAAACCGGCGCCGGGACCTAGCCTCACCCGTAAGTGAAGTATTAGGAATCGCTACCGTAGTAGGCGTTTTATGGTATGGAGGCAGACTTGTATTGAGAGATGAATTTCTTGAACCGAATGATTTTCTGACCTATATATTGATCTTTTCACAAGTTATTCAACCTTTAAAAACCTTATCAAGTGCTTCGTATAATATCCGGAAAGGGGCAGCAAGTGTGGACCGTATTGAAGAACTGATTTCGGAAGATATTGGCATTAAAGAAATTGAAAATCCGGTTGTACTAAAAGAATTTAAAGATAGTATCGAATTCAAAAATGTTTCGTTTAGCTATCGGAACAAAACAATTCTTCAAAATATCAATTTAAAAATAGAGAAGGGAAAAACCATTGCATTGGTAGGCTCCTCTGGCGCAGGTAAAAGCACATTAGTCGATTTAATTCCAAGATTCCATGATGCTGTTGGTGGAGAAATTTTAATAGATGGCATTGATATAAAAAACTACAGTCTTCATTCATTAAGAAGCCAACTGGGAATAGTCACACAGGAACCCATTCTTTTTAACGACACAATCGCCAATAACATTTCTCTGGGCATGGAAAACCCTTCAGAAAAACTGATTGAAAATGCCGCCAGGGTGGCGAATGCTCAAAATTTTATTCTTCAAAAGGCCGAAGGTTTTGAAACCAATATAGGGGAACGTGGAAATAAATTAAGTGGTGGAGAAAAACAGCGATTGACAATTGCGAGGGCAGTTCTAAAAAACCCACCAATATTAATCCTTGATGAAGCAACCTCCTCGCTGGATACGGAGAGTGAAAAACTAGTTCAGGATGCCATAAATAATCTGATGAGCAATCGTACTAGTATCGTAATTGCCCACAGACTTAGCACAATACGAAATGCCGATGAAATCATAGTGATGCAAAAAGGGATGATCGTAGAAAGAGGAAACCATAATAGCTTGATGGAACTGGGAGGCTTTTACAAGAAGCTTGTAACCATGCAGGAAGTAAGGTAGAAAGGCTGCGTCCTTGAATGCTTTGCGTTGAACAGACTACGCCGTTTAAGATGCACGTGGAATTAGCCGTGCGTTGACTGTTGATTTTATTTGAATAATTTTACAGAAATCGCATCTGCAAGTAAGTTACCTTCAGGTGTCAGACAAACATTTTGATTATTTCTCACCAATACACCTTCCTTTAATTGGTTTTCCAAGATAGATTCAATTCGTTGCCTTTCTTCCGTGGAAAATCTATCTTCAATTAATTGCAGATCCATTCCCTCCATTGTTCTGAGAGAAACCATCACGTATTCATTTAATCTATCGGTATCAGATAGAATTTCCTCTTCCAGAGGAATTTCATCCTGCCGGATAGATTTAATGTATATAATGTTATTGGCCACATTCCACATTCGGTTTTGGCCATTATAGGAATGTGCAGACGGTCCCAAACCTATATATTTTTCTCCCTGCCAATAACTACTATTGTGCTTACTTCGGTGACCAGGTTTGGCAAAATTTGATATCTC
>JBDSBN010000149.1:0-3404 GCA_039921585.1 Ginsengibacter sp.
ACAAAATATTCAGGACTTTAAAATTGGGCTAGTTATCAATAATTGCTGTCTGTGGATGGTCATCTATGTGCCTGTCTGGGGTCTTAAGGAAGAACACAAAGCCTATAGCAGCCAAGGTAATGCTTCCAGAAATTATGAATGGATAGTAAAAACCACCAGCAAGAAGCCAAGTTCCTAAAACGGGACCTAAAATCTGACCAATACTATTGGTCGAACTTTGTATGGATATATTTCGACCCGTATTTTTTTTAGAAGTTAATGAAACTGCTGATAATAAATTAGGTATTACCATAGCAATACCAGCAGCAAAAACAACGATTAGTCCATATACGAAAAATTCATTCTTAAAAAATGGAAAGATGATCAAGGAAATTCCAGATATGAATAATCCTAGAGTGATTTGTTTCTTTGTGGATAAAACTTTCTCTCCGTAAGTAGCAAAAACGGGCTGTAAAATAGCCATTATAGCTCCACATAACATAAAGCCAATACCCACTTGATTACTGTTAAAACCTAAGTCATCTTTTCCGTAAATTGAAAAAACCGTTTCAAATAGGGTTACTGTAAATTGGATTACAAAGGATAGTATCAGTAATACGATAAAGTATTTGGAAAATATGAATCGCAAGCCCACTTTACGTGCCGTGAACTTATTTACACGAGCGGTGTTTTTAAGCCATTTCATTACAATAGATAGAACAATCAATCCGAGTAGGGCGGCGAATAAAAATGGTATTGAAAATCGGTCTAAATGTAGCAGACCTATAGAATATTGTAAATGTAAATCCGTCTGGGAAAGAAAGCTTCCAATAACGGGACCGAAAATAACTCCTGAACTAATGGCAACACCAGACCAGGCCATTATTTTTGTTCTTCGCTTTTCAGAAGTAATGTCGCTTAAATATGCGTTGCTGACAGGAATAACCGAAGAAGTGAATATCCCGCCAAAAACTCGAGCTGCGTATAGCATCGTCAAAGATGTGGATAGACCTGTAAGCAATTGCATTATTACAAAACCGATAAGACCAATAATTATAATAGGTTTGCGGCCATATCTATCTGAAAGCTTTCCCCAGACTAATACAAAGAGAAGCTGAAAAAGAGGATAAATACTGGTGAGTAATCCTATATGAAAATTGATACGGTCCGGATCGAGATTATCTTCTAATGCTAATCTTTCGGTATAGTAGGGCAGGGTTGGCAACAATATGCCGTAGCCCAACATCACTACAAATAAACTCAACAGGATTAAAAATATCCTGTTGAGTTTTTCTTTTCTTTTCATTTATTTTTTACCGATTTTCCGTTTTAATAATTGGGCATTAATGGCCACAACATTATAACCTGTTGCCCATATCAAGTTTTGAATCATTTTATTGTAGGTTGCTTTACCAAATAAGATTAGGTTAGCAATATCCTGTGGGTTGCTATTTACCAAAATAATATCGGCAGTTTCAGCAGCTACATCTGTACCCTAACCGATGGCTCTTTCTTTGATTTTTGATATGGTATACCTCCTGGGATGAAGAAAATCCAAACAAGAAAAATAACCCATATTATCCACCATATTAGGTGCATACCTCCAAAATGTCCGTCGTAATAATGCATAACTTTAATTTTTTAGTTGTTAAAAAATATATTTTGATTTTTGAATTGTAAGTGATACTTACTGTTTTTCGCGCTATATGATTAAATTTTTTTTTTAATGATGATCTTTATGGGTATCCTTCACAGTTGAATATAGAGTGTTGGCCTTTTTCATCCCCTTCATATTCATATCCATTCCTTTTCCGCCATCATTGTTGTGCAGGATTTCATGCAATCTCTGCTCATCATACGTTTTTCGTGCAGTTATATATTTAGATTTAAGTTTGTGATTATATCCTTTTTTTGAAGTATTATAATTTTGCAATCACATTCTCTAGCATGGATGATATTTCTTGAGCAATCTCATTCAATTTTTCATTTTCTACAGCTTGCATTGATGCTATTGGATTGATAGCGGCTACTTCAATAAGCCCGTCTTCAACCTCTTGTACAATTACATTGCATGGTAACATGGTCCCAATCTTATCTTCTGCTTGCAAAGCTTTATATGCATAGGGTGGACTACAAGCTCCAAGTATCCTATATTTTTTAAAGTCTATATCCAGTTTTTTCTTCAAGGTTGCTGTTACATCAATTTCTGTTAGTATTCCAAAACCTTCTTCTTTCAATTCTTTTGTCACTTTCTCGATTACCTCTTCAAAAGTGCCTTTGATTATTTTATTAAAATAATAGTTCATTGTTTTTAATTTTTAAGGTTCATCATTCGTTTTTGTTCTTCAAATTCTTCTTTGGATATTTCACCCTTGGCAAACCGGTTGTTTAGAATATCCATGGGATTTCCCATGGTCGTGTTATTTTGTCTGTTTCTTCCTTTGTAGAGAAACACAACCAATAAAAAAACAACTGGTATCAGTAGCCACCACCACATCATCATCATAATCGTATAGTTTTAATTGTTAAAGACTCTAGTTTAAATTACCTATTAAAGTTGAGTCCCTGATTTTTAAGTCATTAAGCTTGTTGAGTATGAAAATTTATTTCCATAATGCCAACACATCAGCATATCCTAAAATTATCAACGACGGACTAAACTAGAGTCTTGTTAAATAATTATTATCCTTCCGAGTCAGGAATTTACTGTTTTTCATTCTTCATTTTCCCGTTCATCTTCTTCATCATTTCAGGATTTTTTTCCATCATTTTCTGCATCATTTCTTCCATCATTTCAGGGTTTTCATTCATCATTTTCATCATCTTTGCTTTCATTTCCATTTTCATCATTTCATTGTTATGGATTTTATCCATCAGCATTTTACGTCCCTTTTCGCTCTCCATCATTTTAGCGAGCATTTTGGATTGCATCTTTTGCATCATTTCCGGGTTTTCTTCCATCATCTTCTGCATTTTGGATTGCATTTTTTCTTTCATTTCAGGATTTTTTCCCATCATCATTTTCATATTTCCAGATTCCATTTGTTCCATATGCGCTTTCATCAAAATCTTTTTGGCCTCTTCACTTTTTTCTGCCTCACTGATGAAATTGGTCAATTGGACAGGGTTTGAAATGATTTCTTGATAAATGGCATTTCTATTTTCTGTTACCTGCATTGTCTCGGTGGCATTGAAGGATGATTTGCAACTAAACATTGTTGCCACCAATCCGATTGTCATTAAAATTTTAACTGTTGTTTTCATGTTTTTCATTTTTAGAATATTAAATATTAAGTTAAACTGATTTTTATACTCGAAATTTGACGGTCAAGAATGTTGAGGTTCGTCACAATCTTTAACCTGATCGTGAGTTCTGCCACAAAATCCACATGACTCTCCATTTTTGTTGAGCATAGGGTTTTGGC
>JBDSBN010000150.1:0-2792 GCA_039921585.1 Ginsengibacter sp.
ATATCAATCTAGCTGAATCAATCAGCAATCCACTTCGAATCCGGATTATAATATTTCCATAGGAAAGCAGACACTTTTCTTGTTAATTCCCAGGCTTCATTATCATTTTCCCAGGATTGATCCTGATTATTTTTAGTTGTGATGCAAAAAATATAGGGATGCTTTCCATTTACATATAATACTTCGCTGCGGCTGGCATCGACAGCTCCACCTTTACTCGCAACAAATACATTTGGTGGAATTTGCGAAAGCGCATATTCGTCCCAATATTGTCTACCCATCAGCCGAAGCATTCGCTCACTAATTTGTTTGTTGACGATCTTATTTTCAACAATTAATTTCATCAAAGTAGCCATTTCCTTTGGAGTGGTTTGTCCCCATCCATATTGTTCCCAGTTTTTTCTTCTTCCATCTGTCCGGCTATTTACCCGGGTGTTTTTTAAACCTAATTCGTCCATGAATTGATTAATAACTGTACCACCACCGGAAAGCCCCTGCAGCCATAAACTAGCCGCATTATCACTGGTACTCATCATTAGCATCAATACTTTTGCGAGATCAATATTTTCTCCACTTTTAAAGGATGCAAGCATATCATCCCCTTCAGAATAGAATAAGGAGTCTGTATAAGTCATCTCCTGATGATAGGCCAGATCGCCATGATGGATTTTGTGCATCAACCCTATAAGGATGGGCACTTTGATCATGCTGGCAGTAGGAAATAAGGTATCTGCGTTTAAAGAAGCTGTTTTATTGTTTTTAAGATCAAATATGTAAATTCCTAAATCACCATGGAAGCCCTGCACGATTTCTCTTAATTTTTTTTCTAAAACCGGATCCGTTTTTTGAGCAGTTGCAGAGTTGACTAAAGAAAATATCAGGATGATTGTTATGAGAATGTTTTGCATCGCTTTGATTTTAATAAAAGTTTGATCTTTTAATTGTATAAAAGTGCTTATTCAAAAGTAAAGAAAATGCAATACAGGTATTAAGTAGATTAAAATGTTGTACTGACTGTTACAAAAAAAAACTACCTGACTATAAAGTCAAGTAGCTTTTTGGTTTTAGAGGACAGTGGTGTCGATATTTATATTAGCTGAATAAACCGCCTTTACGTAACTCCTTTTTGCCTTGTCCAATTAAGAATCCATTTTGATATATTTTGATCGTATAACTTCCTTCTTTAAAGTCTGCTGATGGTGCAAAACCAAATTCAACATTCTTATTTTTACCTGTTTCAAGATCAATAGGCAATTTTGCAGTGAATGCTTTTTCACCTTCTTCTCTGGTTGTAAAAGTTCCTGAGCTTGCTGCATCAGTTACTGGCTGGCCATCCGGTCCAATAACTATTACATAGAGGTCTGTTGTGCCGGACTGAATGATGCGATTTTTAACATCAAAACTGACGATTAATTTATCCACTCTTTTTGCAACCGTTTTTACTTTTTCCTTACCATTGTTTTTAATTTTTATGGGAGTAATGGAAATGTTTGATGCATTTAAAGTAGAAGCAATATCCACTTTTTGAGCAAGATTTGAATTCACGACATTAGTAGAATCCAGGTTGCGAATTAGATGAACTCTTTCGGCGGTCATAACTTCTCTTTCATATTTCAAAGAATCATTTTCATTGGTCAAAAAAGCAATCTGTTCTTGCAAAGTATTAATCTGTCCATTCAATTGTGCAATCAGACTTTTTGCTCTTTTAAGCTCTGAAGACGTTGCATTTCTGTTATTTAAAATACTACGGATTTCTGATTTCATTTTCGCGATTTCATTATCCTTGTCGGTTAATTTCATTTGAAGATCCGTATTGGTGGTAGCCATAGAGTCAAGACGTGCTAAGGAAGCGTCAAAGCTAGCCTGGATATCACTTTTTTCGGTGGTTACCTTTGCAATATCTGATTCTTGCGTCTTTAGATAACGGTTGTTTTGAGAATAATTGTAAATCATAAAACCACCCATAACAAGGATACCTGCTACTAGAAGGCCGATGATTAAATTCTTAATATTCTTCGGTGATTCTTTTTCTGGTGTTGTTACAGAATTGTTTGTAGTACTCATGGTTTTTTAAAGTTTATTTTATTAATTTTTAGGGTTAATCCTTAGAGACATATTTGCATGTGAAAATAGGATTTGACCCTAATTAGCCGAAAATCATGCCATAAATTTTTTGGGAGTATTTATTTAGAAAATATTTCCCGTTTAGAGCTTATGAAATATCACTGTTTACGTATTAAATCTTGTCCATTGTTAAAGAAAGTATAACTTCTTTTTTTTTAAAAATGGAGAGGGTTTTTTGAAATTTTCAATACTAAATTCAGTAAATGAATATCTCTGGAATAAGTTTAGTCAATAAAATTTGATGGATTCTTGGAGCAATCTTTTTTAATTATTTTATTGATCGATTCGATTATGAAGGATTGAGATTACAAATATTCTATTCAGGTGCGTGAATAATTATGTGAAGTGATTTCATTATAGATGAAATAATTCATTTGTATCTCTTTGTTTTTTCAGTTACTTTTAATAGAATCAAATATTTAATTAATGTCTACCAAATCTAAAGTATCTAAAAAATCCTCTGCAGGCCTGGCTGTAGTATTTTTTCTGCCGGCTTTAATTCTTTTTATTATGTGGGTATCCCTTGGTTTGCGTGATGCTTATATGAGTGAGGGAGAAAAGAAAGATGCATTTTTGAGCAGCTTTCCTGAATGGATGCAAAACTTTTCAGCCATTCATGTCTTATCGATCATTTTCTGTGTTGTTGCGATCAATTTTGCCGCAGGTAG